>NZ_JBGCBZ010000012.1:0-237907 GCF_041262585.1 Planotetraspora sp. GP83
ACCGCTACACCACCCACCGCAACCCCGACGGCACCTGGACCCTCACCCACCTCGGCAGAAAAGGCCGCTACGCCGGAAGATTCCGAACCTGAGCAAGAACAACAAGGCAACCGGTGCGGTTCTGTAGGGCCCACGCCCGGTTCAGCTGCCCCGCGTGGCCCAGCGGAATCTCCGCATCACCGTTCCTCGGGAGCGCCACGGCACGGCTCGGCGGGCTCAGTTGGAGACGCCGCAATCGCCGTCTCTCAGCGTGCAGTCGGCAGGGGGCTCGGCCGTGCCGTGGGCGTCGAGCGTGACTGTCACCTTGTCGACCGCGGTGAGCGGCTCATCGGACGTGATGGACAAGGTGTCGCCGTGCTGCTCCCACTGGAAACCGTCCACTGAGACGACCTGGCCGCCGATAGGGAGCTCAATCGTCCAGGACGAGAGGTCCGCGGCTTCGTTGCGGACGACCAGGCGTGCGCTGTAGCCATCCTCGTCCTGCCGCGTGACCTCGAAGGCCAGGCTGACGCGGGCGGTGTCCGCAGCCGGAGTGGCACTCCACTCGCCAGTGCCCGTTCCGGCGAAGGGTGCGGCGCCTTGCGTGGTGTCCGAACCGGCCGCCGGGTCGCCGGTCGAATCGCCGGTCCCGGCCGGAGGGCGCTCGGAGTTGCCAGAAGCGCCTGGCTTATGGGTCTTCGCGGCCTGTGGATCTCTAGTTGGTCCCATACGGCCGGCGCTCGGGATGCTGGGATTCACCGTGGGAGCCAGCGCTGAGGCAGGAGCCGGTGTGGCGAGAGAGGGCGATCCAGCGGCCGCAGGGCTCGAAGGCGTCGCCGTACCGGGCTGGGGTGTGGGGTCGTCGCCGGAAGATATGCCGGAGCCCGGGGCACCCGCGCTGGGGGGCGTCGTGGAACGGGGTGCAGCTGCGGAGGTCAGGCCCGTGGCGGTGAGCGCATCAGCCGCTGAGGCCGCGCCGCAGCGACTGGCGGAAGCACAGGTCGCGCCCGGGGGGTCGACGGTCAGCGCGGTGCGTCCGGCGACCAGCCGGACTCCGCCGAACGTCACCCCTATGGCCAGCAGTACGGAAACTCCCGACACAAGAGCCATCCGGCGAAATCGTCGCGGCGGTGCTGGTTCGTCCCACCCTGAGCCAGGAAACCCACCCCGGCCGCCACCACCCTCGTCTGAGAGCGTGTAGGCCCCGGATTGCTCGGGCGTGATTCCTCTGACCGCCAGTGTTCCGGCCTCAAGGTCTCTAGGGTCGGAGATCTCCAGTCCATGGCTGCCGAACGCAGCGCTGTGGCTTCCCGGGCTGCCGAAGGTGCGGCTCTCGGGGTCGAGGCAGTCGGCTTTGGGGCTCTCGTGCCTCAGCCGCTTGGCTTCGAGCGTTTCGGATGTGAACCGCTCCGATCCTGCGCCGGCGGCGAGGAGCGCGTTGGAGAGCCTGTCAGTAGCGGTCCCGTCCAGAAAGTGCCTGTCCACAAAGGGCCTGCCGAGGCCCAGGCGGTCGACGCCAGGGCTGTCGAAACCGGGGCTGTCGAAACCGGGGCTGTCGAAACCAGGACTGTCGGAACCAGGACCGCCGACGCCCGCAAGACCGTCTCCCGCGCGGCCGAGAGCCCGGCCGTTGGGAGAGGGACTGTCGGAAGCGGGCCTGTTGGGAGTACGCCTCTCGGGAGGGGCGCTGTCGGCACCACCGCTGTCGGCACCACCGCTGCCGAGAGCCGGGCTGCCGGAAGCGGGGCCGCCGGGGATGGGGATGAGGGCGGCGCTGCCGACAGCGGGGGCGTCGGGAGCGGGGCCGGGGCTTTCGGGAGCAGGGCCGGGGCTAGGGGGGGCGCTGTCCTCGGCTGCCAGGCTTTCGGGGGAAAGCGCGGAGAATCCCAGGTCGGTGAGGGCGTTGGAGCGCCACACGACCGTATCGGCATCGCCTGAAGAGGCTGTCCCGGGGCTGTCAGTAGGCGGGTCCGGCCAGCGGAAGGTGAAGTCGCCGCGCGCACGACCCGTCCTCGACCGATCGTCCGGAGAGGATGCCGGAACGGATGGCTGCCCATCTCCGGAGTGTCGTCCTGACGTGTGACGGCCCATTGGCGGTCCTTCCTGTTGGCGACCGCCATACTTCATAACAGATCTAATACGCCTTTGTCACAAATTTCACATCATCCCCTGAAGTGGTCCCAGCCCCCCGTGGTCTCGGGACGGCCTGTGACCTGCACTCCCTCGCCCTCTGTGACTCGGCCGACAATCCGCCAGGCAGGCGGGAGCCGTACTTCTTTGGGGAAGGTCGCGGCAAGCGCGTGATCGTCGCCGCCGGTCAGGACCCACTCCAGCGGGTCGGCGCCCAGCTCCGCCGCGGCCTCGGCGAGGATTTCGGGGACCGGCAGCGCGTCGGGATCGAGGGAGATGCGGACGCCACTGGCTGCGGCGATGTGGCCGACATCCTGAATCAGGCCGTCGCTGACGTCGAGCATGGCCGTGGCGCCCAGCCGGGCGGCCTGGGGCCCGCAGGCGTACGGCGGCTCGGGTCTGCGGTGGGCATCCACGAGACGGCCGACATACTCCCGGCTGGACTCCACCCGACCCGGCTCCACCCGACCCGGCTCCACCCGACCTGACTCCACCTGGCCGGAGTCCGCCCGGCCTGGACCCATTCGGCCGGCTTGTAGGAGGGCGAGCCCGGCGGCCGCGTGGCCGAGGCGCCCGGCGATGGCGACGACCTGGCCCGGACGCGCGCCGGAACGGGTCACCGGCGCTCGGCCGCCGAGATCTCCGAGCGCGGTCACGCCGAGGACCACGATGTCCGAGCGGGCGATATCCCCCCCTGCCACGGTGGCCTCCACGAGGGCGCATTCATCCCGGAAACCGTCGGTGAGCGCGTCGAGCCAGTCGGTGGGCGCGTCGCCAGGAAGCCCGAGACCGACCACTATGGCCGTGGGATCGGCCCCCATAGCCACTATGTCGGAAAGATTCTGTGCCGCGGCTTTACGTCCAATGTCGTACCCGCTGGACCAATCGCGGCGGAAGTGCCTACCCTCAATCAAAAGATCGGTACTGACAACGACCCGCCCGTCGGGCGCCTTCAAGATCGCGGCGTCGTCGCCGGGGCCCAGGAGCACAGCCGCACCCTGCGGTAAGCGTCCGGAAATACGCCTAATTACACGGAATTCGCCGAGATCTCCGACTGTGATGACACACCCCTTGTGCATTCGAGGTACGGTTACGCTCCGGCACTGATCTCTATCCGGAGGACGTGATGGTGCAGGCCTACATCCTTATCCAGACCGAGGTCGGCAAGGCGGCCAGCGTGGCCGGCGAGATAGCGGGAATCACGGGCGTCACCCAGGCCGAGGATGTCACCGGCCCCTACGACGTGATCGTCCGGGCCGAGGCCCGCAACGTCGACGAGCTCGGCAAGCTCGTGGTCGCCCAGATCCAGGCCGTGGAGGGAATCACTCGTACCCTTACGTGTCCGATCGTCCATATCTAGCCGCAAATCTATCCGGGAGGCCCTCCGGGCGCCTGCTCGGACCGGCTTCTCGGCCGCCCTGGAAACCGATGCGCACACCAGCCCTTCTCGCAATGGCGGCGGCCGTGCTGGCCGCCGTGACGGGATGCTCCTCGACGGTGCGGGTGGAACCACCCACGCCGATGGGCGCGGCGGCGGCCGCGTGCCGGAAACTCGACGCGGCGCTGCCCCACCGGCTCGACGGGCTCGATCGCGTCGCGTCCGAGCCCGCTTCGCCGTACGTCGCCGTCTGGGGGGCCGGGGAGATCGCGCTCCGCTGCGGCGTGGAGCGGCCCGCCGCGATGGCCGCCACCGCCGAGGTGTCGGACATCAACGGCATCGCCTGGTTCGCCGATCCTCGCAAGCCGACGCTGTTCACCGCGATCAACCGCGAGGCGTACGTCGAGGTGACGATCTCAAGGGAACACTCCTCCGGGACGGTCCTGGTCGATCTCTCCGGCCCCATCAAGGCGACCATCCCCGACTGAAGTCGCACGTCACGGAACCCGCCCAGCTTCACAGCGTGAGGCGGCTTGCAACCGGGGACGATGCCCAGACGGATCGCTAACGCAGGCCCGCCGGGCGGTTGAGCGCGAGCTGGATAAGGCGGTCCACGAGCCGGTCGTACGGCAGGCCGGTGGCGGCCCAGAGCTGCGGGGCGACCGACAGCGAGGTGAAGCCGGGCATCGTGTTGATCTCGTTGACGATCAGCTCACCTGAAGGGGTGTAGAAGAAGTCGACCCGGGACAGCCCCTCGCAGCCGAGCGCCTCGAACGCCCGGACGGCCATGGCGCGCAGGGCCTCCGCCGTCTCGGCGGGGATGTCGGCGGGCACGTCGAGCGCCATCTGATCGGGATAGTACTTGGCCTCGAAGTCGAAGAACTCGTGCTCGCCCCGGACCAGCACCTCTCCCGGAATGCTCGCCGTAGGCGGAGCGTCGCCGAGTGACTCCAGCACCGCGCACTCGATCTCACGGCCGAGGATGGCGGCCTCAACCAGCACCTTCGGGTCGTGCTCGCGGGCGTACTCGACCGCGGCCTCAAGCGACTCCACGTCGTGGGCCTTGGAGATGCCCTGGGAGGACCCCGCCCGGGCGGGCTTGACGAACACCGGCCAGCCGAGCTCCTCGACCTCCTTGAGGACCCTGGCGCGGTCGGTGCGCCAGTCACGGTCCCGGACGACGACGAACGGGCCGACGGGCAGCCCGGCGGCCTTCAGCAGGGCCTTCATGTACGCCTTGTCCATGCCGACCGCGCTGGCCAGCACGCCGGAGCCGACATATCGGACGCCGGCCATCTCCAGGAGCCCTTGGATCGTGCCGTCCTCCCCGAAGGGGCCGTGCATGACGGGGAACACCACGTCGACCTGGCCGAGGGAGCGCGGGATCTCACCGGGCTGGAGAGCCACGAGAGAGCCGGACTCGGAGGGGAGCGCGAGAGCCGTACCGGACTCGTCGACGACCGGAAGGCGGCCCGACTCGATCGCGTAGGTCTGGCTGCCAGAAGCCAGCACCCAGCGCCCGTCCTGGGCGATTCCGATGGGGACGACCTCGTATTTCGACTGGTCGATGGCCTCCAGCACGCTCCCGGCTCCCATGAGGGACACGGCGTGCTCTGAGTTGCGGCCTCCGAAGACGACTGCCACGCGCACGCGCGGCTGGGACTCGCGATCCTCGTTCATGATGCCCGAATCTACCGCGTCTGGCCGTCAAAACGGCTTGTCAGCCCCGCGTCGGGCTGGTGGAACGCAGCGTGTCGAGGGCCTGGGTGACGTCCATGATGAGGTCTTCGGCGTCCTCCAGCCCGATCGAGAACCGTACGGCTCCCGCGTCCACGCCCGAAAGGGCCTCATCGGAGCGGAGCACCGAAGCGAGGTGCGTGACCTTGGTGTGGGTCCCGCCGAGGGACGACGCGATCCCGGTCAGCCGCAGCGCGTCCGCGAGCGCCATCCCGGCCTCGTAGCCGCCGTGCGGGATCACGGTCACGCAGGCGCCGAAACGGGTGCCCTCGGGGCCGGAGTCGAACAGGTGCCGGGCGAGCTGGTGGCCGGGGTGGTTGGGCAGGCCCGGGTAGTCGACGCGGCGCACCGCCGGGTGCTTGGCCACCGACGCGGCGAACTCCATGGCGGTCGAGCACATGCGGCGCACGCGGAGCGTCAGCGTCTCCAGCCCGCGGCGCAGGAGGAACGCGTCGTCCGGGGAGAGCGAGGCGCCGGTGTCGACCCGCACCTCGCGGATCTGGCTCATGAGGTCGGGCCGGCCCACCACGACTCCCCCGGTGCAGTCGTCGTGCCCGCCGATGTACTTGGTCGCCGAGTGGACCACGAGGTCGGCGCCGTGCTCCAGTGGCCGGCACACGATCGGCGTAGCCGTGGAGGAGTCGATGACGAGCAGCGCTCCCGCGTAACGGGCGATGCGGTAGAGCCCCCGGATGTCGGTCACCATCATCGTAGGGTGGGCCAGGGTCTCCGCATAGACGATCTTCGTGGTCGAGCGGATCGCGGCGTGGACCCGCCGCAGGTCGGAGTAGTCGACGAAGTCCACCGACACCCCGAACCGGGACAGCACGTTGATCAGCAGCGAGTAGGTGCCGCCGTGGACGGGCGCCGGAGCCACCACGTGCGCCCCCGAGCGGAGGAACGCCATGAAGACGGCGTTGATCGCGGCCATGCCCGACGAGAAGGCCTGCGCCGACACGTCCTCCGGCGCGGCGGCCCCCTCCAGCGCCGCGACCGCGGCGGCGAACGCCGCGACGGTGGGATTGTCGATCCGGCTGTAGGCGAAGCCCGGCATGCGGTCGGCCAGCACGTCGGCGTACTCGCCCGAGCTCTCGAAGCTCCACGCGGCCGTCCGCCACACGGGAAGGCCTATCGGGACCTGGCGAGGCAGCGGAGGGGACGGAAGGTGGACGGCCCGGGTGTTCTCCCCGAGCTTCCTTCGACTGCGCCGCATTGAGCTCACACGCCGTAGCGTTCCGGCTTGGGAGTGCGGGACATCAGCAGCATGGCGGCCTCTCCGGGGGTCATGCCGTCGTGGACGACGCCGACGACCACTTCGGTGATGGGCATCTCCACATCGTGCTTCCTCGCGAGGTCGAGCACCGACTCGCAGGATTTGACCCCCTCGGCGGTCTGCCTCGTCGCGGCCACCACCTCGGCGAGAGTCATCCCGCGTCCCAGATTCTCCCCGAAGGTACGGTTCCGCGACAATGGGGACGTACAGGTCGCTATCAGGTCGCCCATGCCGGCGAGACCGGCGAACGTGTGCTGGTCGGCCCCGAGTGCGGCTCCGAGCCGCCCTATCTCGGCCAGGCCCCGGGTCATGAGCGTCGCCCGGACGTTGTCGCCCAGGCCCATCCCGACCGCGACGCCGACCGCCAGGGCGATGACGTTCTTCACCGCCCCGCCCAGCTCGACCCCCACCACATCGGGATTGGTGTACGTCCGGAACCACGGCAGGTGACAGGCCTCCTGGAGCCGGTTGGCCACCTCGTCGTCGGTGCAGGCGACGACCGTCGCGGCGGGCTGCCGCTGGGCCAGCTCGCCCACCAGGTTGGGCCCGGAGACCACGGCCACCCGGCTCTCCGGCACCTCGGCCACCTCGCCGATGACCTCGCTCATCCGCTTGCGGGTGCCGACCTCCACGCCCTTCATCAGGCTGACCAGCACCGCGTCCGGCGGGATCGCCGGCTTCCAGGCCGCCAGGTTGCCCCGGAGGGTCTGGGCCGGAACGGCGAGGACGACGAAGTCGGCGCCGTCCATGGCCTCGGCCGGGTCGGTGGTCGCGCGCAGCGTCTCAGGGAGCCGGAGTCCCGGCAGGTAGTCGGGGTTCTCATGCTTATTGTTGATCGCCTCGACGATCTCCGCCCGCCTGCCCCAGAGCGTCGTCCGGGTGCCCGCCTCGGCGAGGATCATCGCGAACATCGTCCCCCACGAGCCTGTACCGAACACGACCGCCTTGGTCACTGGTCGCTCACCACTCCTCCACTGCCGCCAGGCTCGCCGTCACGGGCCATCCCCTCACCGTACGCCGTAGTCAGCCGTTGGCAGCGTTCTTCGGGTCATACGGGATTTCAGGTGCCTTCTCATCACGGATCTCGGCAAGCTGGGCGGTGATGGCCGCCATGATGTCGGCGGTCGCCTCCCGGAGGACCGATCCACGCATCGGCAGACCGGCGTACTTCGACAGGTCCACCGGCGGCCCGGCCTGCACGCGGAACCTCTTGCGCGGGAACAGCCGGGGCTTCTTCTCCCCGTACGGCAGGAGCTCCTGGGCACCCCAGTGGGCGACGGGGACGACGGGCACCCCCGTGACAAGGGCCAGCCGGGCCACACCCGTCTTGCCGGCCATGGGCCACATGTCTGGATCGCGGGTGATGGTGCCCTCCGGGTAGAACAGGACGCACCCGCCGTCCCTGAGCCGCTGCTCCGCGATCTTGAGAGACTGGGTGGCCTCCGTGCTTCCCCGCGCTACCGGAACGGCCTGCATCTTCGTGACGACATGGCCGAGGACCGGCACCTTGAACAGCCCGGCCTTGGCGAGGATGACCGGCCAGCGCCCGTTGTTGTAGAGGAAATGCGACAGCAGAACCGGGTCCGACCAGGACAGATGGTTCGCGGCGATGATCAGGCCGCCCTTGCGGGGCACTCGCTCGCCCCCGCGCCACTGACGCTTGATGAAGAACAGCGCCAGCGGTTTGACGATCACGACGGCCAGGAGTTCCCAGAGGCGGGGCGGGCGCCCGGCCCGTTTACGCCTCGCCGGTTGGGCGGTGCCGGGGGGCCGCTGCTCGACCTCGTCGGGTCGTTCACTGGGCTGACTCACTCTGCCTCCAAGTCAACAGGGGATGGCCACGCGGAATGGTCACGGAATGCGCTCAAGTCTCCCGGCTGGCTCGGCGGAATGTCGAGGCGGGATGCTTAAGGTTATGCAGCTCGTGCGATGGTCCATGGTGGTGCCGGTCAAGACACTTATACGGGCGAAGACCCGGCTCGCCGGGGCGGCGGGGCCGTACCGGACCGATCTGGCGGTGGCGGTCGCCTGCGACACGGTGGCGGCGGCGCTGAGCTGCGCGCTCGTGGCCCGGGTGGTGGTGGTGACGGCGGACCCCGTCCCGGCGGAACGGCTGGCGGCACTGGGGGCGCACGTGGTGACCGATCCCGACAAGGGGCTCAACGCGGCGCTCCGGTTCGGCGCGGCGGAGGCGGCGCGGCTGGCGCCGGGCGACGCGGTGGGGGCGCTCCAGGCCGACCTGCCGGCGCTGCGGGCGGCCGAGCTGGAGAAGGTGCTGTCGGCGGCGCTGGAGTTCGACGAGTGCTTCGTCCCGGACGCCGCCGACGTGGGGACGACGTTCTACGGCGTACGGCCGGGCGTCCCCTTCCGGCCGGGGTTCGGGGGCGAGTCGAGGGCCAGGCATCTGTCGGGCGGTGCGAAGGAGTTGGCCTTGGACGGCATCTCCTCGGTCCGCCGGGACGTCGACACGGTCGACGACCTGAGAGAGGCCCTGGCCCTCGGTGTCGGCCCCGCCACCCTTGGGGTGATCACGACCGGCCTCCCACATCTGGACCGCAGGTAACCCCCTCCCCGGCGTGATCATGCACACGTTCCCCACTGTGACTCTGACCGGCACTTACCTGCGCGTGATCATGCACGCTCTCCCGAACATGGATCGTGAGCAGCCGAAACCACAAGCCTGATCATGCAGCAGACGGCTTGTGCATGATCAGGCTTGCCGATAGCGCCGCTGACCCCGGTGATGCGGGAACCTGTGCATGATCACGGCCGGTGTTCGCCGTGCTGCGCCATACAACCGGGAACCCGTGCATGATCACGCCGGGGCGGGGAGCTCCTCGGGTTCACGGGCGTGCTTGGGCAGGAGGAAGGCCACCGCGAAGGTGAGGACAAGCATTCCGGCCACCACCCAGAGGGTGGTCTTCATGGCGTGCTCGAAGCTCGTGCCGGTCGGGACGGAACCGAGCAGGTTGAAGAAGACGGTGCCGAGCAGGGCCACGCCCAGCGCGTTGCCGAGCTGCTGGACGGCCGTGAGCGTGCCCGACGCGGAGCCGTTCTCGTGCTGCTCCACACCGGCGAGCACGATGTCGAAGAACGGCGCCATCAGCAGGCCCATGCCGATGCCGCACACCACGAGGGCGGGCGTGAGCTGCCACGGGGTGACCCGCATGCCGTTCATGTCGAGGGTCAGCAGCACGCCGAGCACCCCCACAGTCATGATCAGGGTGCCGGTCAGCAGCACCTTCCGGCCGAACTTCTGCACCGCCTGGGCGACGCCGAATCCGACGATCATTCCCCCCGACCAGGGCACCATGGCGAGGCCGGCCTTCAGCGCCGAGTAGCCGAGCCCCATCTGGGTGTAGAGGTTGAACACCAGGATGAACCCGGCCATGCCGGAGAAGAACACCGTGCCGGTGAGCAGGCCCCCGGTGAAGGCCCGCTTGCGGAACAGGCTGGGCACGACCAGCGGGTCGCCGCCCTGGCGGTTCTTACGCGACTCGAACCAGCCGAAGGCCAGGAAGACCACGGCCGAGGCCGCCAGCATGACGAACGTCCAGGCGGGCCAGTCGTGCTCGCGCCCCTGGACCAGAGGGAAGATCACCAGGAAGCCGCCGAGCGAGGCGAGGACGACGCCGGGGAGGTCCAGCTTCAGCGGGTGCGGCGACCTCGACTCCGGCAGGAAGCGCAGCCCCGCGATGACCGCCGCGAGACCGAGCGGCAGGTTGACCAGGAAGATCATGCGCCATCCGGTGCCGAAGTAGTCAGCCTCGACGAGCCACCCCGCGAGGATCGGCCCGCCGACCGCGGACAGGCCCATGATGGGCCCGAACAGGCCGAACGCCGTCTGCATCTCCTTCGGCGGGAACATTTCCTTGATCATGCCGAGGCCCTGCGGAAGCATGACCGCGCCGAACAGGCCCTGGATCACCCGGGAGCCGATCAGCAACTCGGGCGACTGCGCCACGGCGCAGAGCAGGGAGCCGGCCGTGAAGCCGAGGGCTCCGATCAGGAACATCCGCTTACGCCCGAAGATGTCACCGAGGCGGCCGCCGGTGATGAGGCCCACGGCCATCGAGAGCGTGTACGCGGCGCCGAGCCACTGGATCGTGGCCCCCGTGCCGCCGAGGTCGGCCCGCATGGTCGGCGCCGCGATGTTCGTCACCACCGCGTCGAGAAGGTCCATGACCTCCGCGGCGAGGATCACGAAAAGTGCCGCCCAGCGCCACCTGTACGGCGGTGCCTCGTCGGCCGGCGCCGTGGACGCCATCACGCTGACGGGATTGCTCATCAGTCCTCCTGTTCAAAAGAACACTGTTCACATAGACGCGAGCGCCGTTCTATCATTGAACGGTGTTCAGCCACAAGTGCGATGTTCTCAAGATATATCGCCTTGTTGGGATCGACAAGATATATCTCAAGACAGGAGCGCCGTTCTTCGGACCGAGCGCCGTTCACTACGATGAGCGGGAGAGCGGGAGGCGGAAAAGCGTGGGAGGTCCTCATGAGTCAGTCGGACATGCCCACACCGCCGTGGGAGCGTCCGCGGAAACGTCCGGCGCCGGCCAGAGTCCCCCTGACGAGGGAGCGCATCGTCGACGCCGCCTTCGTCGTCCTCGACAGGGACGGCTACGAGCGGCTGAGCATGCGCCAGGTGGCCGCCGAGCTGGGCGTCGTCGTCTCCGCGCTGTACGTCCATGTGAACAGCAAGGACGAGCTGCTGGAGCTCATGTACAACACCCTGTTCGATGACATCGAGCTGCCGGAGCCCGACCCGGGGAACTGGCAGGAGCAGGTCAAGGACTTCGCGCGCGGCGGCCGCCGGCGGCTGCTGGCCCATCGCGACATGGCCAGGGTCTCCATGGGCCACGTCCCCTTCACGCCGGAGCTGCTCCCCCACGTGGAGAAGTTGTTCGCCCTCTTCCGGGCGGGCGGCCTGCCGGCCCCGGTCATAGCGATCGCGGGTGATCTGCTCTCGACCTACATGGAGGGCTTCACCATGGAGGAGAGCATGTGGGCGGAGCGCTACCGGGGGATGGACGCCAAGTCCTGGGAGACGATCCGGGACGAGATCCAGCAGTACTTCTCCTCGCTCCCGCAGGACCGCTTCCCCAACCTCGTCTCCATAGCCGAGCTGATGGTGGACGAGTCGAACGACTACCGGTTCGAGCTGGGCCTCGACATCATCATCCGCGGCCTCGCCTCATACGCCGAGAAACCAGACCATCCCGGACAACCGGCAGAGCCGGGGATCGAGGCGTGACCTACGCCACCTGGCGAATCCGAGGAGAGAGCACCACCGGCAGGTGGGCGACCACATAGCCGGCGCAGGCCGCGCAGAAGGCGGCCCGGACCCCGGCCACCTGTCCGGCGCCCACCGCCGCCAAATATCCGGTCAAAGGGATATCCGCACCCGGAAGGCGACAGAGGCTTCCGGAGGAGGCCGCGGGTTAGGCTGAGCGCGTGCAGGCCACGGTGAAGACCTTCGACGGTGAGACGCGCTCGGGCTCGGTGTTCCTCGACGACGGGACGGAGATCCCGTTCGACGCCGACGCCTTCGACGCCGGGCCGCTGCGGCACCTGCGCTCGGGACAGCGGGTCAACATCGTCATGACCGGCGAGCGCGTCACCTACGTCACGCTTTCGACGTTCCCGGTCCCCTAGCGCGCCAGCCGCACTCTCCGCGCAGTCGTCCAGCAGCGTTCGGCCAAGGTCCGTGAGAGTCAGCCGGTATGCCGCTCACCACGATCGCGCTCGCCACGATCCGCCTGAGCCCGGCATACTGGCTGGTCACGCACTGACGCCGGGACGACGGCGCCATGACGAACGGCGCCCGGTCGAGACCGGACGCCGTTCATGGCTCTGATTGGCCGCCTACTTCTTCTTGGCGGACGCCTTCCCTCCGGCGTTCACCTGGTCCCTGAAATCGGCGCCCGGGCGGAACTTCGGGGCCCAGCTCTCCGCCACCTTGATCGGGTCGCCGGTCGAGGGGTTGCGAGCCGTACGGGCGGGCTTGTGCACCATCTCAAAGGCGCCGAAGCCGGTGATCGAGACCTTGTCACCGCTGGCGACGGCGTTCTGGATAGCGTCGAGCACCGCGTTGACCGCCTCGGTGGCCGTCTTCCTGTCACCGACGCGGTCAGCGATCGCGTCGACGAGTTCCTTCTTGTTCATTTGGTTCCTCCCCCTTACGCGCTTGAAATTAGGGGACGAGGGCGCGGGACTCAATCACCGGGGGGCATGTTTCGCCTGCTCGGCGTGTCGGATGTGCCGTCCAGATAGGCGATGAAGGCGTCCAGCCGGGCGGCCGCATGGGCTATGTCCCGTTTTGCCACGTCACAGATTGCGAGCAGCCGACGCGTCAGGCGTGCCCGGTCCTCCTGTGGTAAGGCTAACGCCCTGACGCGGCGATGCGCATCACGCAGTCGCCGCGCCAGCAGGTCATCTAGCGCCTGAAGATCGTTCAGACGGTCGTCGGCAGCCATGGCTGCCGTCCATTCTCGTACTCTGCGATGTCGTCGGCGTGACGCAGGGTCAGGCCGATGTCGTCGAGGCCCTCCATGAGCCGCCACCGTGTGTAGTCGTCGATCTCGAACGGCACGGCCACGTCCCCGAAGCGGACCTCCTTGGCGTCCAGATCGACGGTGATCTCCCTGGCCGGTTCGGCCTCGACCTCGGCCTGGAGACGCTCGACGACGTCCTCGGGCAGCACGACCGGCAGCAGGCCCATCTTGGTGGAGTTGTTCCGGAAGATGTCGCCGAACCGGGAGGAGATCACGACGCGGAAGCCGTACTGCTGGAGCGCCCAGACCGCGTGCTCCCGGGAGGAGCCGGTGCCGAAGTCCGGTCCCGAGACGAGGATCGACGCGCCGGCGTAGGCCGGGTCGTTCAGGACGAACGACGGGTCCTCCCGCCAGGCGGCGAACAGGCCCTTCTCGAAGCCGGTGCGGCTGACCTGCTTGAGCCAGACGGCCGGGATGATCTGGTCGGTGTCGACGTTGCTGCGCAGCAGCGGCACGGCCCGGCCGGTGTGGGTGGTGAAGGCATCCATGATTGATCTTTCCTAGGGACGGAACGGCCGGGTCAGAGGTCGGCGGGCGCGGTGAGCCGGCCGGTGACGGCGGTCGCGGCGGCGACCTGCGGCGACACCAGGTGGGTGCGGCCACCCTTACCCTGGCGGCCCTCGAAGTTGCGGTTGGAGGTCGAGGCGCTGCGCTCGCCTGGCTGGAGCGTGTCCGGGTTCATGCCCAGGCACATCGAGCAGCCGGCCTCGCGCCACTCCGCTCCGGCGGCCTTGAACACCTGGTCCAGGCCCTCCTCCTCGGCGGCCTTCTTGACCTGCATCGAGCCGGGGACGATCAGCGTGCGCGTGACGACCGTACGGCCGCGCAGAACGTCGGCGGCGGCGCGCAGGTCCTCGATGCGGCCGTTGGTGCAGGAGCCGACGAAGACGGTGTCCACCTGGACGTCCCGCAGAGGCGTGCCCGCCGTCAGGCCCATGTACTCCAGGGCCCGCTCGGCCGCCGACCGCTGCACCGGGTCCGCGAAGTCCTCCGGGGACGGTACGGCGGAGCCGAGCGGAGCGCCCTGGCCCGGGTTCGTGCCCCAGGTCACGAACGGCGTCAGCGTCGAGGCGTCGATCTCCACGACCTTGTCGAACTCGGCGTCGTCGTCGGTGCGCAGGGTCTTCCAGTAGGCGACGGCCTCGTCCCACGCGGCCCCGGCCGGCGCGTGGGGCCGCCCGCGGAGGTACTCGAACGTCGTCTCGTCCGGCGCGATCATGCCCGCCCGGGCACCGGCCTCGATCGACATGTTGCAGATCGTCATCCGGCCCTCCATGGAGAGCTTGCGGACGGCCTCGCCGCGGTACTCGACGATGTAGCCCTGGCCGCCACCCGTGCCGATATTGGCGATGATGGCGAGGATCAGGTCCTTGGCCGTGACACCGACCGGCAGCTCGCCCTTGACCTCGATGGCCATCGTCTTGGGCCGGTAGGCGGGCAGCGTCTGGGTGGCCAGCACGTGCTCGACCTCGGAGGTGCCGATGCCGAACGCGATGCCGCCGAAGGCGCCGTGCGTGGAGGTGTGGGAGTCGCCGCAGACGATCGTCATGCCGGGCTGTGTGAGGCCGAACTGCGGGCCGATGATGTGCACGACGCCCTGACCTGCGTCGCCCATCGGGTGCAGCCGGATCCCGAACTCGGCGGTGTTCTTCCGCAGCGTCTCGACCTGGGTCCGCGAGACCGGGTCCGAGATCGGGCCGAGCACGGTCGGGACGTTGTGGTCCTCGGTGGCGATGGTGAGCTCGGGGCGGCGCACCTTCCGGCCGCTGAGACGCAGCCCATCGAACGCCTGCGGGCTGGTCACCTCGTGGATGAGATGCAGGTCGATGTAGAGCAGGTCGGGCTCACCCTCGGCACGGCGGACGACGTGCTGCTCCCAGACCTTCTCGGCCAGTGTGCGACCCATGGTGTGACGCCTCCTTGCGTTCGAACCCCCGGACGTCTCTTATGATGAGACGGAAATATCGGGATATGGACACTCTACCGGGTGTATCCCGATATCGCGTTTGCATCTCGGATAGCGAGACGGCAGTATCGGGGGATGGACAACTCTAGCGGGGTCGGAGTACTCGACAAGGCAGTTCTCGTACTCAACGCTTTGGAGGCGGGCCCCGCTTCCCTGGCACAACTCGTCCAGGCGACCGGCCTCGCCAGGCCCACGGCGCACAGGCTCGCGGTCGCGCTTGAGCATCACCGCATCGTCTCCCGCGACACGCAGGGACGTTTCATTCTGGGCCCCCGGCTGTCTGAGTTGTCCACCGCGGCCGGTGAGGACCGGCTGCTGGCGGTCGCCGGGCCGGTGCTCACCCAGCTCCGCGACCTCACCGGGGAGAGCGCCCAGCTCTACCGCCGCCAGGGCGACGAGCGCGTCTGCGTGGCCGCCGCCGAGCGGGCCAGCGGCCTGCGGGATACCGTGCCCGTGGGAGCGGCCCTCCCCATGACTGCGGGGTCGGCGGCGCAGATCCTGCTCGCCTGGGAGGAGCCCGACCGGCTGCACCGGGGCCTGCGGGGCGCCAGGTTCAACGCCGCCACCCTCGCCAGCGTGCGCAGGCGCGGCTGGGCCCACAGCATCGGGGAGCGCGAGCAGGGCGTGGCCAGCGTCTCCGCCCCGATACGCGGCGTTGGAGGCAAGGTCATCGCCGCCGTCTCCGTCTCCGGGCCGATCGAACGCCTCACCCGGACCCCGGGCCGCATGCACGCCGCCCCGGTCGTGGCCGCCGCCGAAAGGATCACCGAGGCGATGCGGCGGGCTAACTGATTAGAGAGCGGCCGCCGTTAGCCCTAGGCTGGCGGGGTGACAGATCGCATTGAGGCAGCCGCCGCTGAACTGCGTCCCCTGCTCCAAGAATTCATCCTCTGGGCGCCCGCCAACGCACCCGGCAGTGATCCCGACCTTGTGGGGCCGGCCGTCCTGTGGCACCGGTTGATCGTCCGCGACGACGTCGGGTTGTGGAAGCGTGGCGATCTGCGCACGGTGTTGCTCGAACGCATGCCTCAGGTGGTCGAGGACCCCGACGCCGCCGCCGACGGCATGATCCCGGCGCTCCGGTCCTACCTGACCTTCCTGTCCTCGACGGGCCGGTTGACGCCCGGCTCCGACTCGCTGGACACCCTCCTCGCGGAGCTGGAGGAGGTGGAGGACGACTTCGTCGACGCGATGGAGGACGCCATCGCCGAGCGGGACTGGGACGAGGAGGAGGACGAGCTCGAAGAGGGCGACGAGGACGAGAGCCTCGGCGACTTCGAGCCGTTCGCCGACGAGATCGCCGACCTGCCGACCATCCGGCTCCGGCCGGACGTCGAGCTCGCCGAGGCGGCCCGCCAGGCCCCGCTCATCGCCCAGGCCCGCGACCTGGCGCTCTGGGTCGGCACCGGCCGCAAGGTCGGCGAGGAGACGCTCCTGTCGGACGACGAGGTCCAGGAGGCCGTCACGGCCCTGGGGCTGTCCGAGCCGCAGGCCCTGTGGAACATCTGGAACCTCGCCATCGATCTGGAGTTCCTCGCTCCCGACGGGGACGACACGGTCAGCGTCGACTCCGACACCGCCGCCTGGCCGTTCGAGGACGACGAGGACGTGCTGGACGCGTGGATGCTCGGCCTCCACTCGATCGACTACGGCGATCCCGAACTCGACGACGACGATCTGACGCTGGCGCTGTCCGGGCTGACCCGCGCGCTGCTGGTCCGGGTCCTCGTCAACGGCGGCTCCCGGTCGCTGGCCGAGCTGCGGGACGAGCTGGCCGAGGCCGTCGCCGAGTACGACGACCTCGGTCCGGACGCCTGGGCCGCCGCCGGTGACCCGCTCGCGCCGGTCCTCGCCTGGCTGACCGGCTACGGCATGGTCACGGTCGAGGGCGGCGCCGAGGACGGCACGGTCACTCTGACCCCGCTCGGCACCGAGGGCGTCGTGCACCTCGTGGACGACGCGGACATCGAGGTCGACGCGCGTCCCGCCATCGACGCCATGACGGCCCTCGACCTGCTGTCGTTCAGCGCCGACATGTCCGAGGAGGAGGCCGACGCCGAGTTCGCCGCGTGGCTGGCCCTCAGGGAGCCCGCCCAGGCCGCCTCAGAGCTGCTGGCGGCCGCCGCGGAGGACGAGGCCGACGCCCTGGTCCGGGTCCAGGCCGCCAGCCTCGTGGGCTCACTCGGCGAGGTCGCCATACCGGCCTGGCTGGAGGCGCTCAAGGAGCCGTCGCTCCGGCCGTACGCCGCGACCCACCTGACCCAGCTCGACGTCGAGGACGCCCCCGAGCCGACCCAGGCGGACACCCACTGGCTGATCCTCGACATGTGGACCATCTCGGCCGGTCTGGGGCGGCCCGAGTTCGTGAGCAGCCTGGACGACATCGGTCCCGCCCAGCGGCTCATCGAGCTCCTCGACGTGATCTGGAAGGTCCCTCACCCGCACCTGGAGGAGCTGCTGGAGGCGGTCGGCGACGCCCACCCGGACAGGCAGGTGGGCAAGGCCGCCAAGCGGGCGCTGTTCAAGGCGCGATCGAGAAAATAGCGCAGGTCGTCGTGCCGTGGGCGTAGAGCTTGCCGTCGTTCGCGCCCACGAGCCGCGCCTCCGCCGTCGCGACGGTCCTTCCCACGTGTACGGCTTTCGCCTCGCACCGCAGAATCCCGGTGTGGGCGAAGGCCGGGCGCACCATGTGGACGCCCAGCTGGGTGGTCGTGTAGCCGCGCCCTGCGGGCAGGCGGGACATGACCGCGCAGCCGAGGGCCGAGTCGAGCAGGGTGGCGTAGTAGCCGCCGTGGACGGAGCCCAGCGGGTTGTACTGGTGCTCGCCGGTCTCCCCTTCGAAGATCGCGACTCCGGGCTCCACGTGGACGAGCGTGAAGCCGAGAGTGGCCGCGATCGGTGGCGGCGGGATCGTGCCGTCGATGAGGGCCTGGAGGAACTCCAGCCCGCTCAGCTCCGCGGGAGGCGTCGTCGGTGTCGCCCAGCTATGGGTACGCGAGTTCAGGGTCGTCTTCACGGTCGGCGTCATGGGTCTGATTTTGGAACCCAGCAGCCCCAGAGCGCAAACGCGAGATGTAGCCCCGACCGGATTCGCGCCCGCGCAGCGGGCCATGAACAGGGTGCGGCGTCCCGTAACGGCGAGAACCCCCGGCAGCGAGTGCCGAGGGTTCTTTGATGTAGCCCCGACCGGATTCGAACCGGCGCTACCGCCTTGAGAGGGCGGCGTCCTAGGCCACTAGACGACGGAGCCTTGCAGTGTGGTAGTCCCGAGCGGATTCGAACCGCCGCTACCGCCTTGAGAGGGCGGCGTCCTGGGCCACTAGACGACGGGACCTTGCACTGCGCTGTTTTCTATCCAGCAGAATCCCTTGTGGGGGGATCCAGCTGGGGTACCAGGACTCGAACCTAGACTAGCTGAACCAGAATCAGCCGGGCTGCCAATTACCCCATACCCCATCTGCTCGCGGAACCCGTGGGCCCCGCTTGCGACTCCGAAAGAATAGCCCAGCTTGGGACCCACTACCAAAACGATTGCGGCGTGCCCCGCGATCTCGTCTCCGGGGCCCCCTGTGCAAGGCTGGGACACACGCCATCACCGCGCCAGCACCATGTGAGGAGCCGCCAGAGATGACCTCGGCCGCGAACCCGTTCCTGAGCCCCAGCACCCTGCCCTACCAGTTGCCTCCCTTCCAGGAGATCAGGGAGGAGCACTACGGGCCGGCGTTCGAGCAGGGCATGGCGGAGCACCTCGCCGAGGTCGCGGCGATCGCGGACAACCCGGAGCCGCCGACGTTCGAGAACACGATCGAGGCCCTGGAGCGGTCCGGGCGGCTCCTCGACCGGGTCTCCGCGGTGTTCTTCAACCAGGCGTCCTCCGACACGACACCGGGCGTCCAGGAGATCCAGCAGGACGTCACGCCCAAGCTGGCCAAGCACGCCGACGCCGTCCACCTCAACGCCAGGCTCTTCGCCCGCATCCAGGCGGTCGAGGCGGCCGACGACGAGCAGCGGTGGCTGCTCGATCGCTACCTGACGGACTTCACGCGGGCGGGAGCCGTACTCGATCCCGCGGACCAGGAGCGGCTCAGGGAGCTCAACGAGCGGCTGTCCACGCTGGGGACGACGTTCCAGCAGAACCTGCTCGCCGACACCAACGAGCGCGCCGTCGTGGTGGACGACGTGGCGGAGCTGGACGGCCTCTCGGCGGACGCGATCGAGGGGCTCAAGGAGACCGCCAAGGATCGCGGGCTCGACGGCAAGTACCTCATCACACTCGTCCTGCCGACCGGTCAGCCGGCCCTCGCCGAGCTGACGAACCGGTCGCTGCGCGAGCGCGTCCACGAGGCGTCCCTCGGCCGGGGCGCGGGGAACGCCGAGCTGATCACCGAGATGGCCGCGCTCCGCCGCGAGCGGGCCAGGCTGCTCGGCTACGAGAACCACGCGGAGTACGTCCTGGCCGACCAGACCGCGGGGACCACCCAGGCCGTCACCGACATGCTGGACAGGCTCGTCCCGCCGGCGGTGGCCAACGCCCGCAAGGAGCAGTCCGACCTCGAAGAGCTCGCCGGCCATGCCGTACAGCCGTGGGACTGGTCCTTCTACGCCGAGAAGGTGCGCAAGGCGCGCTACGACATCGACAGCGCCCGCATGCGGCCGTACTTCGAGCTGAACACCGTCCTGGAGAAGGGCGTGTTCCACGCCGCGACGCGCCTGTACGGCATCACCTTCACCGAGCGGAAGGACCTGCACGGTTACCACCCCGAGGTGCGGGTCTTCGAGGTCTTCGACGAGGACGGCACGCCGATCGGCCTGTTCCTCGGCGACTTCCACGCGCGGGCCTCCAAGCGCGGCGGAGCGTGGATGAACAGCCTGGTCAAGCAGTCGGCCCTGGAAGGTTCCAGGCCGGTCGTGGTCAACAACCTCAACATCGTCAAGGGCGAGCCGACCCTGATGACGTTCGACGAGGTCAACACGATGTTCCACGAGTTCGGGCATGCGTTGCACGCGCTGTTCTCGGACGTGCGGTTCCCGCGCTTCTCGGGTACGGCGGTGCCGCGCGACTTCGTGGAGTATCCGTCACAGGTGAACGAGATGTGGGCGACCGATCCCGAGATCTTGGCGAACTACGCGAAGCACTACGAGACCGGCGAGCCGATGCCGCGGGAGCTGGTCGAGCGGATGCTGGAGACACAGAAGTTCAACCAGGGATACGCGACGGTCGAGTATCTGGCCGCCACGCTGCTCGACTGGGCCTGGCACACGGCCTACACGGGCGGCGACGCGGCGGCCTTCGAGTCCGAGGCGCTGCGTAGCGCCGGAGTGGATCTTTCGGCTGTGCCGCCTCGCTACCGCAGCACGTACTTCGCCCACATCTGGGCAGGCGGCTACAGCGCCGGCTACTACTCCTACATCTGGAGCGAGGTGCTGGACGCCGACACGGTGGAGTGGTTCACCGAGAACGGCGGGCTGCGGCGCGAGAACGGCGACCGGTTCCGCCGGGAGCTGCTGTCCAGGGGCGGCAGCGTGGACGCGATGACCGCCTTCCGGAGCTTCCGCGGCAGGGAGCCGGAGATCGCCCCCCTGCTCACCCGCCGCGGCCTCCTCTAACCCCCCTCGCGCGTGATCATGCACACTTTCCGCCAGAGGACGACTGGGCGGCACACTCCCGTGTCGTGATCATGCGCGAGTTCCTCCTTTGCGCCTCCGAGCTCGGGCGACGCAGTCCATGATCATGCACGCCAGCCCGTGCATGATCACCGAAAGCGTCCGACCTGCCCAGGTGGTACGCCCAGGACTCCGTACATGATCACCGAGCGGGGCGCGGCGGGTCAGAGGCACACACCGGGAACCCGTGCATGATCACCCCACAAGGGTGGCGAGAGCCGTACGGATCCGGTCGAGGGACCGCTCGCGGCCCAGGACCTCGATCGACTCGAACAGCGGCAGGCCCACCGTCCGGCCCGTGATCGCCACCCGGACTGGGGCCTGCGCCTTGCCCAGCTTGAGGCCATGGGCGGCGCCGACCTCCTCCAGCGCCTCCTTCAGCCACTCCGCGTGCCAGGTCATCGCCTCCATCCGCTCGGCGTAACCGGACAGGATCTCGGCCGCGCCGGGCTTCATCGCCTTGTCCCAGGAGGCCTGGTCGAAGACCGGCTGGTCCAGGAACAGGAAGTCCACGTTGGCGGTGATCTCCGACAGCACGGCGACCCGGGTCTGGGCCAGCTCGGCCACCCTGGCGAACACTCCGCGGTCCCACGCCGGGTCCAGCCATGGGTCGCAGCGCGCGATGAACACCTCGAGCGGCAGCGCCCGGATGTACTCGCCGTTGAAGGCCCGCAGCTTCTTCTCGTCGAAGAACGCCGGCGACTGGTTGACGTCCTCCAGCCGGAACAGGGGCATCATCTCCGACCAGGGCATGATCTCCCGGTCGTCACCGGGGCCCCAGCCGAGCAGCATGAGGTAGTTGACCATCGCCTCCGCGAGGTAGCCCTCGTCGCGGTAGGACTCCAGGGCGACCTTGTCGCGCCGCTTGGAGAGCTTCTGCCGCTTCTCGTTGACGATGACCGGGATGTGGGCCCAGACCGGAGGCCCGGCGCCCAGGGCCTCCCACAGGAGCTGCTGCTTCGGCGTGTTGGACAGGTGCTCCTCGGCGCGGACGACGTGGCTGATCCGCATCTCCATGTCGTCGACCACGTTGGCGAGGATGAACAGCGGCGAGCCGTCGCCGCGCACGATGACGAAGTCCTCCATCGCCGCGTTGGGGAACTCCACCCGGCCGCGGACCTTGTCGTCCACCACGGTGACGCCCTCGTCGGGCGTGCGGAACCGCACGGCGCCCTCGGTCAGGCCGCGGTCGCGGCAGAAGCCGTCGTACCCCTGGTGCTCGGAGCCCGTCCTGGCCTTGACGTCGTCGCGCGTACAGGTGCAGTGGTAGGCCCTGCCGTCCTTGAGCAGCTTGGCCGCCGCCTCGCGGTGCTGCTGCTCGTAGGCCGACTGGAAGTAGGGCCCCTCGAAATACGGCGAGTCGCCGTTGATGCCGATCCAGGCGAGGGCGGAGATGATGCCTTCGGTCCATTCCGGCCGGTTGCGCGCCGCGTCGGTGTCCTCGATGCGGAGCACGAACGTGCCGCCGGACTGCTCGGCCAGGGCCCAGTTGAACAGCGCCGAACGGGCGCCGCCGACATGGAACATGCCGGTGGGCGAAGGGGCGAAGCGCACCCTAATCACGTGAGATCACCCGGTTAGTTAGAGTTCCGATTCCTTCGATGCCGACGCTGACCTCGTCGCCGACGGCCAGCGGGCCGACCCCGGCGGGCGTGCCGGTCAGGATGACGTCGCCCGGGAGCAGGGTCATGACCGCGCTCACGTGGGCGATGAGCGCCGGGATGTCGTGCAGCAGCCACGACGTGCGGCCGCTCTGCTTCAGCTCGCCGTTCACGGTCGTGGTGAGCGCGAGGTCGCCGGCGTCGAGAGAGGTCTCGATCCACGGGCCCAGCGGGCAGAACGTGTCGAAGCCCTTGGCCCGCGCCCACTGACCGTCCTTCGACTGCAGGTCGCGCGCGGTCACGTCGTTGGCGCAGGTGTAGCCGAAGATCACGTCATTGGCTCGCTCGGCCGGCACCTCGCGGCAGAGTCGTCCGATGACCACGGCCAGCTCTCCCTCGTAGTCGACATGCCGCGACAGCTTCTCGGGGTACGCGATGGACTCCCCGGGGCCGATCACGGACGTGCTGGGCTTGAGGAAGAGAACAGGCTCGTCCGGAGGCTCGGCGCCCATCTCCCTGGCGTGGTCGGCGTAGTTCCGCCCGATCGCGATCACCTTGCTCGGCAGCATGGGCGCGACCACCCTGACCTCGGCGAGCGGATACCGCTCGCCGGTGAGCTGGACCCCGCCGAAGGGGTGCCCGTCGATTCTGGCGATGACCTGCTCGCCCTCTTCCACCACTCCGAACGCGACTCCGTCGCCTGTGGAGAACCTCGCGATACGCACGTCACGAGCCTAGTGCCGATCCCCCGGTGTCACGTTCGCCGACCATCGGCCCCCGCTGAGCTGCCATCTTCAGCAAACGTGCAGGAAAGGATCATAGATCCGACCTTATTGCGCATCTCGGTGCATCGTTACGGTCTGTCCCTATTTACGTAGAACGTGCCATTTTTGTCGCCACCTGCGGCAAGCCCTGACATCCAGCTATATTTCCGCCGTGTTTCACTCTGAGACGCAAGCGTCTCTTGACACCGCACGCCCCAAATGATCCCATCAATCAAATCAAATGTTAGGAAGCCTTCCTAACTAGTTCTCCCCTGCCCCCTTCTCCCCCCACAGATCGAACAGCAGGAGGCTCGATGAGATCTCCCACCCGAGCGCGGACAATTGTCGGCGCGCTCGCGGGCACGTTGATGCTCAGCATGCTTGCGGCCGTCCCCGCGTCGGCCGCCCCCACCAGGTACGAGGCCGAGAACGCCACCATCTCCCAGGGAATCCTGGAGACGACCCACACCGGCTTCTCCGGCACGGGCTACGTCAACGGCGACAACATCGCCGGTAGCTACTTGCAGTTCACCGTCAACGCGCCGGCCGCCGGCACGGCGACCATCGTGGTCCGTTACAGCAACGGCACGACCATCAACCGGCCCTCGGATGTCGCCGTCAACGGCACCGTGGTCTCGGCGAACCGGGCGTTCAACAGCACCACCAACTGGGACACCTGGGCGAACTCCACGCTCACGGCCCCGGTGAACGCCGGGTCCAACACCATCCGGTTCACCGCGACGAGCGCGAACGGCAACCCCAACATCGACTATGTCGACGTCGATGTGGCCGTTACTCAGCCGAGCAGCGAGTACCAGGCCGAGGACGCCACCATCTCCCAGGGTGTCGTCGAGTCGAACCACCTCGGATTCACCGGCACCGGCTTCGTGAACGGCGACAACGTCGCGGGCTCGTACACCGAGTTCAACGTGACCGCGACGACCGCCGGCAACTATGGCCTGGTGTTCCGCTACTCCAACGGCACCACGATCGATCGGCCCGGCAACATCACCGTCAACGGGACCACGGTCGCCAGCAACGTGTCGTTCCCCAGCACCACCAACTGGGACACGTGGGCGGACAAGACCATCACCGCCGGTCTGACGGCCGGATCGAACCTGGTCCGCATCACCTCGACGACGGCGAACGGCAACCCGAACCTCGACAAGCTGAGCAGCTCGGCCCCGAGCGACAGCCAGCCGCCCACGCCCCCGTCGAACCTGCACGTCGTGGGTGACGTCCGGCCCAACGCCGTGGACCTCGCCTGGGACGCGGCCACCGACAACGTCGGCGTCTCGCAGTACAAGATCTACAACGGCGGCAACGTGCTCGCCACCGTGGGCGGCAACGTCACCAGCACCACGGTGCCGAACCTGACGGCCAACACGCAGTACGTCATCACGGTCCTCGCGTACGACGCCGCGGGCAACCCGTCGCAGGCCAGCAACCCGGTGGAGATCACCACCCCGCCGAGCAACGACACCACGCCGCCGAGCACGCCGACCGGCCTGCGGGTGGCCAGCACCACGTCGACCACCGTCACCCTGCAGTGGAACGCCTCCACCGACGACATCGGTGTGACCGGCTACAACGTCTACAAGGACGGCGTCAAGTTCGCGACCGTGCCCGACACGACCGCGACCGTCGACGGCCTGACCAGCGGTACGACCTACCAGTTCTCGGTCGAGGCGTTCGACGCCAACAACAACACCTCGCCGCGCAGCGGGAACGTCCCCGGCACGCCGGCCGGCGCCGGCGGCGGTGACCCGATCTACGACAAGGACATCAACACCCAGATGGACCTGCCGTGGGGCATCACCTGGCTCCCCGACGGCAGCGCGCTGGTCGCCGAGCGCGACCGCTTCGAGATCACCCGCGTCACCCTCAGCGGGCAGCGGACGGTCGTCGGCAAGATCACCGAAGCGGTGACCACCGGCGGTGAGGGCGGCCTCCTCGGCCTCGCGGCCTCGCCGAACTACGCGACCGACCACTACATCTACGCGTTCTACACATCCTCCAGCGACAACCGCGTGGCCCGCTTCAAGTACGAGAACGGCGCGCTCGGCGCTCGTGAGCCGATCGTCACCGGCATCGCCAAGAACCGCTTCCACAACGGCGGCCGCATCAAGTTCGGCCCCGACGGCTACCTGTACATCACCACCGGTGAGGCGCAGGACGGCAACCGGGCGCAGGACCTCAACTCGCTGAACGGCAAGATCCTGCGCGTGACGCCCACCGGCGCCGGCGCTCCGGGCAACCCGTTCCCGAGCGCTCCGCGCGTCTACACCCTCGGCCACCGCAACCCGCAGGGCATCGCCTGGGACTCCCAGGGCCGCCTGTGGGAGGCCGAGTTCGGTGACAGCACGTGGGACGAGCTGAACCTGATCCAGCCGGGCAAGAACTACGGCTGGCCGAACTGCGAAGGCAAGTGCAGCAACTCGGCGTACACCAACCCGGTCCAGCAGTGGGACGTGGCCTCCGCGTCGCCGAGCGGCATCGAGATCGTGAACGACTGGATCTACATGGCGGCGGTCCGCGGCGCGCGGCTCTGGGTCATGAAGATCAACGGCAACACGACCGACACGCCCAGGGCGTTCTTCAACGGCCGGTGGGGTCGCCTCCGCACGGTCACCAAGACCCCCGACGGCGGCCTCTGGCTGACCTCCACCAACAACGACAAGAACGGCGGCACGCCGTCGACTCTTGACAACGTGATCGTCCGCCTGAAGTTCAACAGCGGCACCACGCCGTTCTCGCTGACCAGCACGGCGTTCGCCAACAACGGATCGATCCCGATCAAGTACACCTGCCAGCAGGACGGGGTGGCCGGCAACGACATCTCGCCGCCGCTGGCATGGGGCGCCGGCCCTGCGGGCACGCAGAGCTACGCCATCACGCTCATCGACACCGCCAACGGCAACAAGCACTGGACCATCTGGGACATCCCCGCCAACAAGTCGTCGCTCCCTGAGAACCTCGGCCTCGGCTACGACGTCCCGAACCAGTCGCCCGCCAAGCAGAAGGCGATGAGCACCGGCAACAAGTCCCTGCAGTACTTCGGGCCCTGCCCGGGCGGCTCCTCGCACAAGTACGAGTTCACCTTGTACGCGCTGGACACCGCGACACTGCCGGGTGTGACCTCCAGCTCCTCGGTGGCCGCGATCGAGACCGCGATCCAGGCGCACGACCTCGCGAGCGTCAAGCTCGCGGGCAACTCGTCCGCCGCCGCCGGCTGACGGAACTGAACAACTGAACAACTGAATACGCTCGGCCGGGTCGGGGTTCGCCCCCGACCCGGCCGAGCCGTTTCCAGGGCCGCTTTCAGGGCCGCTTTCAGGGCCGTTTCCAGGGCCGCTTTCAAGGGCCGCTTTCAAGGGCCATGTTCAGGGCGGCTTTCACGCACGCGCGTACGGCCGCGCCGCGCGCGGCGGCGCCGGACGGCCCCCGTATGGTGGTCCTGGTGGGCCGATCACGGGCCATGTCAGGAACGAGTCGTACGGGAGTCCATGTGCCTTCGGTCGTGAAGATCAACGTGCTGACGGTGCCCGGAGAGATGCGCCAGCAACTGGAGAAGCGGTTCGCCAACCGTGCCGGGATGGTCGAGTCGTCCGACGGGTTCGAGTGGTTCGAGCTCCTGCGGCCCGTCGAGGGAACGGACCGCTACCTCGTCTACACCCGCTGGCGGAGCGAGGAGGACTTCCAGCGCTGGCAGCAGAGCCAGGCGTTCCAGGCCGGCCACGCCCAGGCCGCCGCCGAAGCCCAGGGTCACGGACATGGGCAGGGCCAGGCGCAGGGGCAGGCGCAGGGACACGGGCATGGGCAGGGCCCGGCCGCGTCGGGATCCGAGCTGTGGACGTTCGAGGTCGTCGAGACCGCCGCGCCAAAGCAGCCCTGACGCCTCGGCGGCGCGAAGAGCCGGTCAGGCGTCGAGCGGGTTCGCCGCGATCCGCGCGCCGATCCCGCCGCTGACCGCCTCACTCGCGGCGCTGTACGGCTTCCGCTTCGCCTGCTCCTCGAAGGAGGACAGGAACTCCTCGCCGAACCCGAGCCTCAGGTAGCGGCCGATCACGTCTCGCCTGGCCTCCGGCGGGAACTCATCGGATGCGCATCGTCTTGTTAACGATGTGACTGATGTGGCTTATGTGTCCTTGACCGCGAGGCCGGGATTCGTGGAGCATGTGCCGCCCCCTCAATATGGTCGGAAGGAACCGGCGTGCGCGGCCGCAGTCGAACCCTAGGTCTGTTGGCGGCCCTGCTCCTGAGTTGCGGGCTCGCCACCCCCGCGCAGGCCGCCCCGGGCGTTCAGCGGACGGTGGAGTGCCAGGGCGACTGGCTCCCCGCCACGCCGACCTCGCCGGACATCATGAACGGGCAGCTGGAGTTCCTCGACCTCCCGGCCGTAACCGTGGGCAAGGACGTCAACTGGCACCTCGACCCGTACAAGAACAGGTCCTGGCAGATGGTGTTCCAATCCCTGCGGTGGATGGGACGCCTGGTCGCGGACTACGAGGCGACGGGCAAGGAGGCGTACCTCAGCCGGGCGATCGAGATCGCCAAGGACTGGGTCCAGGACAACCCGCCCGGCGGCAGCGCGACGAGCAAGTACGCCTGGGCGGAGCACCCCGTCGCGCTGCGCGCCCCCGCCCTGGTCTGCCTCAGCCGGCACGTCTCCGCCGCCTGGCTGACGGAGAGCCTGGCCGTGCACGCCCACAAGCTGGCCGACCCGCGGCACTACGAGAAAGGCCACAACCACGGGCTCGACCAGGACATCGGCCTGCTGCGGATCGGCTGCCGCTACGGCAACAAGGCCTGGCGGGACCTCGCCCTGAAGCGCATGGTGGGCTCGATGGAGCTCGACATCGACTCCCAGGGGGCGCTGAGGGAGCAGGCGCCCCGCTACGCCGTCTACGTCTACGACCGGCTCAGGGTCGCGATCGACACGATCGGCGACTGCAAGCTCAAGGTGCCCGCGGCGCTGGCCACCCGATGGGATGGCCTGCCCCGGCACATCAGCGCCGCCACGCAGCCCAACGGCTATATGGCCCCCATCGGGGACGGCCCGGCCGACGTCCAGCCGGCGGGGTTCGACCACGCCGACGAGACGGTGCAGGTCTTCAAGGCGGGGTACGTCTTCGGCCGCACCACCTGGGGAGACCCGCAGTCGGCCTACTACTCGATCAGGTTCGGGCCGGGCCTCAAGTTCCACGGGCACGAGGACCACCTGGGCGTGACCTACTACGCCCAGGGCCGGAGCATCCTCACCGAGGCGGGCTTCCACTCCTACGAGAACACGCCGTACCGGCGTTGGACGCTCACCCCCGAGGCGCACAACGTCCCGGTCATCGTGGGCAGGAAGCTCCGCGGCCACACCCCGACGGCGCTCACGCGCCGCTCGATCGGCAAGGACCGGCAGTCCTTCACGCTGACCGACCGGGCGTACGGCGTGAGCCGCACCCGGGCGGTGCTGGTCAACCACCGCCAGGACGTCATGGCCGTCCTCGACACGGCGAAGTCGGACCTGCGGAACCTGTGGCATCTGGACACCTCGCTGAAGGTCGTGTCCTCCGGCAAGGGCCAGGTCGTCGTGTCCGACGGCGCATGGCGCGCGACACTGGTGCAGCTCACCCTGCCCTCCTGCACGCCGATCAAGGGACAGCGGATCGTGCGCGGGCAGACCCAGCCCTACCAGGGCTGGATCTCCCCCGGATACATGCGGAAGGTGCCCGACGCGGTGGTGATCTCGCCGTCCGCCCGCTCGCTGCTGACCATCGTCGTGCCCGGCACGGACAAGCCCGCGGTGACCTGCTCCGGCCGTACCGTGATCGTCCACGCCCCGGCGGGTCCCGTGACCTTCAAGATCTCCGGCTCCGACCTGACCTGATGACCTACATGCCGATCAGGCACCGTGGCCGGCGCGGAGGAGACCGTAGGTCACGGCCTGCTCCAGGGCCTGCCAGGACGCCTCGATGATGTTCTCGTCCACGCCGACGGTGGCCCATTCGCCGGTGGCGTCACTGGAGGTGATCAGCACCCGGGTGACGGCGTCCGTGCCGTGGGTGCCCTCCAGGATGCGGACCTTGAAGTCGATGAGCTCCACCTCGGCGAGCTCCGGGTAGAGCTTCTCCAGGCCCAGCCGTACGGCCTTGTCGAGTGCGTTGACGGGACCGTTGCCCTCGCCGGTCGCGATGATGCGCTCGCCCTTGGCGTGCAGCTTGACGGTGGCCTCGCTGACGACGTCACCGGCGGGGCGGCGCTCGACGATGACGCGCCACGACTCGACCGAGAAGTAGCGCTTGCGCTCACCGGCGACGGTGTCCCGCAGCAGGAGCTCGAACGACGCGTCGGCGGCCTCGAAGGTGTGCCCGCGCGACTCCAGCTCCTTGACACGGTCGACGAGCTCCCGGGACTGGTCGCCCGTGAGCTGGTATCCCAGCTCGCGGCCCTTGAGCTCGACCGACGCCCGTCCGGCCATGTCCGAGACGAGCATCCGCATGTCGTTGCCGACGCGCTCGGGGTCGATGTGCTGGTAGAGGTTCGGGTCCACCTTGATCGCGGACGCGTGGAGCCCCGCCTTGTGCGCGAACGCCGACATCCCGACGTAGGGCTGGTGCGAGTTGGGCGTGACGTTGGTGACCTCGGTGATCGCGTGGGCGATGCGGGTCATGTCCCGCAGCGACTCCGGCGGAACGAGATCGAACCCCCGCTTGAGCTGGAGGTTCGCCACCACCGTGAACAGGTTGGCGTTGCCGGAGCGCTCGCCGTACCCGTTGGCGCAGCCCTGCACGTGGGTCGCGCCCGCCCGGACCGCTGCGAGGGTGTTGGCCACCGCGCAGCCGGTGTCGTCGTGGCAGTGGATGCCCACCCGGGCCCCCGTACCGACCGCCTTGTGGACCACGTCGGCCAGCTCGTCCGGCAACATGCCGCCGTTGGTGTCGCAGAGCGCGATGACCGATGCCCCGGCCTCGGCGGCGGTACGGAGCACCTCCAGCGCGTACGCCGGGTTGGACTTGTAGCCGTCGAAGAAGTGCTCGGCGTCGAGGAAGACGCGCTGGCCCTCCGCATGAAGGTGGGAGACCGTGTCGCGGATCATCGCGAGGTTCTCCTCGAGTGTCGTGCGGAGGGCCAGCTCCACGTGCCGGTCGTGGCTCTTGGCGACAAGGGTCACGATCGGTGCGCCGGATTCGCGCAGGGCGGCCACCAGTGGGTCGTCGGCGGCCTTCACTCCGGCCCGGCGGGTCGCGCCGAACGCGGCGAGCTGCGCGTGCTTCAGGTCGAGCTCTGTGCGAGCGCGCCGGAAGAACTCCGTGTCCTTGGGGTTGGCTCCCGGCCAACCGCCCTCGATGAAGCCGACGCCGAGACCGTCCAGGTGACGCGCGATGGCCAGCTTGTCGGCCACCGTGAGGTTCAGTCCCTCCTGCTGGGCGCCGTCGCGCAGCGTGGTGTCGTACACGTGGAAGCCGTCATCGGCCATTTCATGTCTCCTTCGCGGGATGTCGATCTCGCCGCGCGCTCTTCAGCCCAAACAAAAAGACCCCTCACGGACGTGAGAGGTCTGCGCGCTGGCGTTGTCCTTTTTAGCCAGCGCGCCTGCTGATAATGAGCAGACCGTAGTACATGGTGCCTTGGAGTCTGCCACACGCCCTCACCATCTGGCACGTCGATCTCATATTACGAGATGATTTCGGCATACGCCCTGCTAGAAGCCCTGCTGAGCGGTCAGCGACCCACCGGGGCACTCAGGACCGGGACTGCCACGTCGTCCCGCCGCGCTCCGCTCCCCCGCAATTAAGGTGGGGACCATGAAGGCTGCCAATTTCATTGACCCCGCCGTCGCCCACTACGCCGCCTCGCACACGAGCCCGCCCGACGACCTGCTGCTCGGTCTCGCCGAGGAGACCCTCAAGCTCACCGGCGACAGGGCGATCATGCAGATCGCCCACGAGCAGGGGACGCTCCTGACCATGCTCGTCCAGCTCACCGGGGCTCGCAGGGCCGTCGAGGTGGGCACTTTCACCGGCTACTCGTCGATCTGCATCGCCAGGGGTCTGCCCGCCGACGGCCGGCTCATCGCCTGCGACGTCAGCGAGGAGTGGACCTCGGTCGCCCGGCGCTACTGGGACAAGGCCGGCGTGTCCGAGAAGATCGAGCTGCGCCTCGGCCCCGGCGCCGACACGCTGAAGGCCCTCCCCCAGGAGGAGTGGATCGACTTCGCCTTCATCGACGCCGACAAGGTCGGCTACCCCGTCTACTACGAGGAGATTCTGGTACGGCTGGCGCCCGGCGGCCTGATCGCCGTGGACAACACCCTGCAGCACGGGGAGATCACCGACCCCTCCGCCGGAGGCACCGTTCCGGCGATGCGCGAGTTCAACGACCTGGTCGCGGCCGACTCCCGGGTGACCAGCGTCCTCCTCCCGTTCGCCGACGGCCTCACCCTCGTCCGTAAGAACTGACTTTCGATAACCCCTCTGTGAGCAGGGCGCCTTTGCGACTACATTGCGTATCGTGTCAATCACGTCGACGGCCGGATCGTGGTGAGGGAGCTGTCCACCGGAGAACACAACGACGTCGTGTCCCGCCTGATCCTGCAGTTGGCCGCCGTCGTCGCGAGCCGCGAATGGGGCCTGTGGACGAACATCAAGCTCTTTCTCGGCCCACAGATCGACCGCTATATCCCCGACCTCGCCGTGAAGCCCGGCTGGACACATCCAGCCGGGCTTCACCCGTTCTGCTGACCGGTGCGCGGCCTCCCCGTGCATGATCACCAGCAACGTACGGCCAGGCCCGCCGCCACATTGGGGAATCCTCGCATGATCACGAACAACGTGCGCCCAGGCCCGCGGCCATATGGGGGAACCCGTGCATGATCACCCCGGGTGGGGGTTTCAGCAGATCTTGTGGACCCAGTGGTGGGTGTCGGGGCGGGAGCCGTACTGGATGCCCATGAGCTCTTCGCGGATCTTCAGGGTCACGGGGCCGGGGGTGCCGTCGCCGACGGTCCAGCCGCGGTCGGCGCCCTTGACGGAGCCCACGGGAGTCACCACCGCGGCGGTGCCACAGGCGAAGACCTCGGTGAGCTCGCCGGACTCGCAGCCGGCCTGCCACTCCTCGATCGAGATCTTGCCCTCCTCGGCCTTGAAGCCCAGCTCGCCGGCCATGGTGAGGATCGAGTCACGGGTGATGCCGGGCAGCAGCGTGCCGGTGAGAGCGGGGGTGACGAGGCGGTCGCCGAAGACGAAGAACAGGTTCATCCCGCCCATTTCCTCGACCCAGCGGTGCTCGAAGGCGTCGAGCCAGACCACCTGGTCGCAGCCCTCCTCGACCGCCTGGCGCTGGGCGACGAAGGCCGCCGCGTAGTTGCCGCCGCACTTGGCGAAGCCGGTGCCGCCGGGGGCCGCCCGGGTGTACTCGGTGGAAAGCCACACGGAGACCGGCTTGACGCCGCCGGAGAAGTACGAGGCCGCCGGTGAGGCGATCACCATGTACTTGTAGCTCCCCGAGGGGTGGTTCACCCCGAGCGCGGGCTGCGTGGCGATCATGAAGGGACGCAGATAGAGGCTGTGCCCCTCGGTGGTCGGCACCCAGTCACGGTCGTTCTGCACCAGCAGCTCCAGCGACTGGACGAACGTCTCCTCCGGAAGCTCGGGCATGGCCATGCGGAGCGCGGACTGGTTGAACCGGGCCGCGTTGGCGTACGGCCGGAAGGTGACGATCGACCCGTTCGACTGCCGATACGCCTTGAGGCCCTCGAACAGCTCCTGGGCGTAGTGGAAGACCGAGGTGGCGGGGTCGAGGAGCAGCGGGCCGTACGGCTGGAGCCTGGCGTCGTGCCAGCCGCGCCCCTCGGTGTAGTCGATCGAGACCATGTGGTCGGTGAAGGTCTGCCCGAAGCCGGGGCTCGCCAGTACCTGCTCCCGCTCGGCCACGGTGCGGGCCTCCTGGTTGAGCTGCACATCGAAGCTGAGCTGGGTGGTCATGGCGAGCATCCTTCTTCTCTCTACGTTGTCAGAGTCATTGTGCGACGAGGCGGCTAACGAAAACCTAGGGCATCTAGAAGGTATGAAAAAGCGCATGGCGGCCCGAACCGGGCCGCCATGCGCTGTGGACGGGGTGAGCGGCCCGGCTTAGCCGGCTACTCGGGCGGCGATGTCGTCGCCGATCTCGCGGGTCTTCCTGCTGGTCCAGGCGCCCTGGCGCTCGACGAGGTCGTCGGCGACGGCCTGCTCGACGCGGGCCGCCACGTCGGCGAGGCCCAGGTGGTCGAGGAGCATGGCGACCGACAGGATCGTGGCGGTCGGGTCGGCCTTGCCCTGGCCGGCGATGTCGGGGGCGCTGCCGTGGACCGGCTCGAACATCGACGGCGCGGTGCGGACGGGGTTGACGTTTCCGCTGGCCGCGAGGCCGATGCCTCCGGCGACGGCCGCGCCGATGTCGGTGAGGATGTCACCGAACAGGTTGTCGGTGACGATCACGTCGAACCGCTGCGGCTGGCTCACGAAGAACATCGACGCCGCGTCCACGTGGCAGTAGTCGGTCTCGACCTCGGGGAACTCCAGGCTGACACGGTCGACCGTACGGGCCCAGAGGTCGCCCGCGTAGGTGAGCACGTTGGTCTTGTGGACGAGCGTGAGCTTGCGGCGCGGACGCGCCTGCGCCTTCTCGAAGGCGTAGCGGACGACGCGCTCGACGCCGAAGGCCGTGTTCAGCGACTCCTGGGTGGCGATCTCCTGCGGCGTGCCGCGGCGCATCACGCCACCGGCTCCGGCGTAGGGGCCCTCAGTGCCCTCGCGGACGACGATCATGTCGATGTCCTCGGGGCGGACACCGCCCAGCGGGGTCTCCACGCCGGGGAAGAGCTTGACCGGGCGGAGGTTGACGTAGTGGTCGAGCTCGAAGCGCAGCTTGAGCAGGAGGTCACGCTCGAGGATGCCAGGCGGCACGCTGGGGTCGCCGACCGCGCCGAGCAGGATCGCGTCGTAGCCGCGGAGCTCGTCGAGCACCGTGTCCGGCAGGGTCTCGCCGGTCGCGTTGTAGCGCTTCGCGCCGAGATCGTATTCAGCCGTCTCGGTCTTGACGCCCACGGCGTCGAGGACTTTGAGGCCTTCGGCGACGACTTCGACGCCGATCCCGTCTCCCGGGATGACTGCCAGACGGATGTTGCTCGACTCCATGCGTGTACCTTACCGGTTGTCTCGAAGATCGAAACACCGATCTCATCATCCGAGCGGCGTCATCGCCACCGCGCGCTCGAAGACGAGGTCCCGCGCCGTCGTCAGGCCGAAGGCCAGCGCACCGAGGAGCACGGCGTCGGCTCCCAGCGTGGACGCCTCGATCCGGGGCGGGCGGAGCGCCACGAGCGACTGCAGCCGCTCCGACACCGGACCGATCAGCAGGTCTCCCGCCTGCGCCCCGATGCCGCCGCCCAGCACGACCAGCTCGGGGTCGAGAACGGCGGTCACCCCGGCGAGCGCGTGGGCGACGTGGTCCGCCTCGAGGGCGACGACCTGCCTTGCGGTCTCGTCGCCGGCCCTGGCCGCGTCGAAGACGTCCTTGGAGGTGGCCGCCGCCATGCCGAGCCGTTCGGCCGTGGCGACGATTCCGTCCGCCGACGCGACCGACTCGAACATGCCGCGCCCCGGGTTGATCAGCGGGTCGCCCTCGCCGACGGGCATGTAGGAGATCTCTCCCGCGGCTCCCTGGGAGCCCCGGTAGAGCTTGCCGTCGATGACGACGCCCATGCCGATGCCGGTGCCGATGGACACGAAGACGAAGTGGGAGACGCCCTGGCCGAGGCCGTACGCCCCCTCGCCCACGGCGGCCAGGTCGACGTCGTTCTCCAGCACGTACGGTGACCCGATGACGTCGGCGAGCCGTTCGACGGCGCCGGCCTGCTCCCAGCCGGGAAGGTTGGGGGCGACCCGCAGCGCGCCAGTCTCCTTGTCGTGGATGCCCGGCGTCCCGAAAACGGTCAGCGTGATGTCGCCGGGCCCGAGACCGGCCTCCGTGGTCAGCTCGGCCGCTATCCCGGAGAGCTGGTCGAGCACCGCGTCGTAGCTCCCGGCCCGGGACGGCTCGTCCTTGCGCGCGACGATCTCGCCGACGAGGTCGGCCAGCGCGAGCCGGACGTACGCGCGGCCGATGTCGACGGCCAGGACCCAGCCGGCCTGCGGGCGGATCTCGTAGAGCAGCGCGGCGCGGCCCGCGTTGCCCGTGCGCAGCCCGACCGGGCGGACCAGTCTGGCACGCTCCAGATCCGCCAGGGCGACCGAGATGGTCGGCTTGGACAAGCCGGTCGCCTGCGCCAGCTCCGGCCGGGAGACCTTGCCGAGGCGGAAGATCTCCGCGAACACGGCTCGCTCGTTCATCACTCGGAGCAGGCTGGTCGTGTTGGCGGTCCCGCCGCCGATGCTCACCACATTCCCAAGATTGGCATACCCACCACGGAAGGCGGGCCAGTTGATCACCAGTGGATCGCCCTGCACCATCCAGCCCTCCGTGTATGTGATCTCGCCTAACCCCTAGTCATACAGCTGATAGTAAATTACCTTTCTTATCAACCCTCGGGTCATGAGAAAGGAATCGTGTGCCAATGCGTCGAGGATTGCTGGCCATCTCCGTCGCGGCGCTCATGTTCAGCGCCGCCTGCGGCAATAGTTCAGACACGGGCGCGAAGCCGTCCGAGACCAAGGCGGAGGGCGGTGGCGGTGGCGGTGGCGGGAAGACCATCGCGCTCTTCCTGCCCGAGTCGAAGACCACGCGCTATGAGGCCTTCGACCGTCCGCTGTTCGAGGCCAAGGTCAAGGCCCTCTGTCCGGACTGCAAGCTGCTCTACAGCAACGCCGACCAGGATGCCGCCAAGCAGCAGCAGCAGGTCGAGGCCGCCCTCACCCAGGGCGCCAACGTACTCGTGCTCGACGCCGTGGACGCGGCCGCCGTCGCGCCTCTGGTCAACCAGGCGAAGCAGAAGAAGGTCCCGGTGATCGCCTACGACCGGCTGATCTCCGGCATCGACTACGAGTACTACGTGTCGTTCAACAACGTCCGCGTCGGCGAGATGCAGGGCCAGGGCCTGCTGGACGCGCTCAACGCCGCCGGGACGGCGAGCAAGGGCCAGATCGTGATGATCCACGGCTCGCCCACCGACCCCAGCTCGGCCGACTACAAGAAGGGGGCGCACAACGTCCTCGACGGCAAGATCAAGATCGGCCGCGAGTTCGACACTCCGGACTGGAGCCCCGACAAGGCCCAGCAGGAGATGGAGCAGGCCATCACGGCCATCGGCCGTGACAACATCGTCGGCGTCCTGTCCGCCAACGACGGCATGGCGAGCGGCGCGATCGCGGCCATGAAGCGCGCCGGCTACAAGACCATCCCGCCGATCACCGGTCAGGACTCCGAGCTGGCCGCCATCCAGCGGATCCTCGGCGGCGAGCAGTACATGACGATCTACCTGAACATCCGGTCCGAGGCCGAGAAGTCCGCGGAGCTCGCCGTCGCACTGGCCAAGGGTGAGAAGCCCACGGCTCCCGACAAGGCGAACAACGGCACGGCGGACATCCCGTCGTTCCTGCTCGACCCCATCGCGGTGACCAAGGACAACATCGCCAGCACCATCATCAAGGACGGCTTCTACAAGGCGTCCGACGTATGCACGCCTGAACTCAAGGACGCGTGCGCTAAGGCGGGCATCCAGTAAATGATTTCGGCGACAGACGTATCCAAGCGATACGGCGCGGTCCAGGCTCTCCAAGGAGTGAGCCTGGACCTCCGTCCCGGCGAGGTGGTCGCGCTGGTCGGGGACAATGGCGCGGGGAAATCCACCCTGGTCAAGGTCATCGCAGGCGCCGTCAGCCCCGACGAAGGGGGCCTGGTCATCGACGGCGAGCGGGTGCACATCAGCAACCCTCATGACGCTCAGCGGCTCGGCATCTCGACGGTCTATCAGGATCTCGCGTTGTGCGAGAACCTCGATGTCGTGGCCAACCTTTTCCTCGGAGCCGAACGGCGGAAGTGGTCGGTTCTCAGCCACATCCGCATGGAACGCTCCGCGCGCGACCTGCTCACGTCACTCGACGTGCGCATCCGGGACATCAGGGTGCCCGTGGCGATGCTCTCCGGCGGCCAGCGGCAGTCGGTGGCCATCGCCCGGGCGCTCATCGGCGAGCCCCGGCTCGTCATCCTCGACGAGCCGACCGCCGCCCTGGGCGTCGAGCAGACCGCTCAGGTCCTCGACCTCATCAGGCGGCTGCGCGAGCGCGGCCTGGCGGTGCTGCTCATCTCCCACAACCTCGCCGACGTGCGCGCGGTCAGCGACCGCGTCGTGGTCCTGCGCCTGGGCCGCAACGCCGGCGAGTTCCGTACGGCTGACGCCTCTCAGGAGTCGATCGTGGCCGCGATCACTGGAGCCGCCGCATGATGAACGCTGCCACACTGGTGCGCAAGCCGTACACGCCCAAGGAGGCTGTCGAGCGGCTGCGGCACGGGGACCTCGGCGCGTGGCCGGTGGTCGGCGGGCTGATCGCGATCGCGATCGTCTTCGGATCGCTCAACGAGCACTTCCTCTCGCCGGAGAACCTCACCAACCTGGTCCTCCAGATGGCGGCGACGGGCACGATCTCGCTCGGCATCATCATGGTGCTGCTTCTGGGCGAGATCGACCTGTCCGCCGGCTCCGTCAGCGGCCTGTGCGCGGTGGTCATGGCCATCCTGTCCGTACGGCAGGGCTGGAACCCGTTGCTGGCCATCGTCGTCGCCCTGGCGGCGGGGGCCCTCATCGGGCTGCTCCACGGGCTGCTGTTCACCCGGATCCGGATGCCGTCCTTCGTGGTGACCCTGGCCGGTCTCATCGGCTGGCAGGGCCTGCTGCTCTACCTGCTGGGCCCGGGCGGCATCGTCAACCTGCCGTTCGACGGCTTCGTGGCGAAGCTCAGCGACACCTGGCTGCCGACCTGGCTGGCGTGGGTGGTCAGCGCGGCGCTGGTGGCAATCATGGCGGCGTCCGGGTTGATCAACCGGCGGCTGAGGGTCGCGGCGGAGCTCCCCGTCACGGCGTCGTGGTGGCTGATCGTCAAGGTCGCGGGCCTCGCGGTCGTGCTGGCGGCGGCCGTGCTCGTCATGTCGGCGGACCGCGGCGTGCCGCTCCTGCTGGTCATCTTCGGCACGCTCGTCGTGGTGTTCGACCTGATCCTGCGGCACACGGCGTTCGGCAGGTGGATGTACGCCGTGGGCGGCAACGTCGAGGCGGCCCGCCGGGCGGGCATCAGCGTGACGCGGATCCGCATCCTGGCGTTCGTGCTGTCGTCCACGCTGGCGGCCTTCGGCGGCATCCTGTCGGCCAGCCGTCTCGCGGCGGTCAACCAGGGCTCCGGCGGAAGCGACATCCTGCTGATGGCGATCGCCGCGGCGGTCATCGGCGGCACGTCGCTGTTCGGCGGCCGCGGGCGGACGTACGCGGCGCTGCTCGGCATCCTGGTCATCCAGTCGATCACCAACGGCATGTTCCTGCTCAGCGTGGACTCCTCGGTGCGCTACATGGTCACCGCGGCCGTCCTCGCGCTCGCCGTGGCGATCGACTCCCTGGCCCGACGCGGCAGCACCACGTGAGCGCCGATCGGACGCAGGGGTCCCCCCGTTACGTCCTGGGCGTCGACTTCGGCGGCACCAAGGTCGCGCTGGCCACAGCGCCCCTTGGCGCCGCCCCCCAGATGCCCCTGTCCGGAACCCGGATCGAGACCCGCGGCTCCGAGGGCGCGCCCGAGGTGGTGCGCCGCACCGTGGCCGCGTGCCGGTCCCTGGTGGCCGGCCACCCCGGCGAGCTGGCCGCCGTCGGCGTCTCCACCTTCGGCATCGTCCGCGACGGTGTCGTACGGCTCGCGCCGAACGTGCCGGGGTGGGACGGCCTGCCGCTGCCGGGCCTGCTGAGCGAGGAGTTCGGCAGGACCCCGGTGAGCGTCGCCAACGACGTGAAGGCCGCCACGGCCGCCGAGCTGCGCTGGGGCAGCCTGAAAGGAGTCAGGGACGGGATCTACCTGAACCTGGGCACCGGGCTCGCGGCCGGGTTCGTCGTCAACGGCCAGGTGGTGAACGGCGCGCACGGCGCGGCCGGCGAGATCGCCTACCTGGCCCGCCACGCGGACGACCTGCGCATCCTCCAACCGGCTGCTCCCGTGGCCGACGGGCTCGGGCCCGCCGTGACTCGGGCGCCTCTGGAGGAGTACATCTCGGGCATCGCGCTCGCGGAGCGGGGCAGCGAGCTGCTGGGCACTCCCGTGACCGCCGCCGAGCTGTTCGACCGCGGCCACGACCCCCGGGTCAGGATCCTGCTGGACGACGCGCTCGACGCGCTGGCGCTGGCCATGGCCAACCTCTGCGTCGCGCTCGACCCGTCCCGTGTCGTCATCGGCGGCGGCATGATGGGCGCTGCCCAGCTCATCGTGCCCCACCTGCGCGAGGCCGTACGGCAAGCCGTGCCGTACCCGCCGGAGATCGTGGCGGCGCGGTTCGTGGACGACGCCCCGCTCTACGGAGCGCTCGCCCTGGCGCTGGACAGGGACTCACTGGACGGGACGTCTGCCTGACGACATCCCCGTCCGCAAGATCGAACGACGTTACGACCGCCGGCGGCGCGCTTTTACCCGCTCCACCCTCGCGCCACGGCGGTCGCGGCGTCCCCGCCCCCGTCGCCGTGATCATGCACACTTTCCCGAGCACTCCCGCCAGCCTGCGCCGATCCTGCTCGTGATCATGCACGATGCGGTGTCCGCGCGTCAGCGCTGTGGGGAGCCGCCGTTGTCACGGCGGTCGAGGGCGGTCTGCAGCGCGACGGTGGCCTCGTCCTCAGTCTCTTCGGGGCTGTTCCAGGGATACATCTCGTACATGGCGGATCTCATTTCCGGCAGAGCTTTGCTAGAGGCGGATCCTGAGCGAATCCGGAAACTGGCGACTCCCGGCGGGGGCGCGGATTACGCGTCCCGCGGCGACGGAGTCAACGGCACCGTCGGCGGCGCCGCTCTCCGCGGCGGGCGGCCGGCCTACCTGATCAGGCCCCGCCGCGGCAGGCAAGGAGTGCGGTTACCTGGCGCGTCGTCATTCGCTCACCCTACCCCAGGATCTCGTAGGACGACCTAGTATCTCAGTTCTTGAGACGCGCCAGCAGTCGGTCACGGCCCTCTCCAAACGCGGAAGCCCCGGGCCGGCGCGGATGCGCGCCGGTCCGGGGCTCGACAGCAGGGTCACCCGTCACGGACCCGATCTCCAGGGACCCCGTCCTCAGAGACAGGGACCCCGTCCTCAGAGACTCAGTCCTCCAGGTCGACCGTACGGCCGCTGTCGGCGCCGATCTCCCCCGCGATCTGCTCGATGATGTCGCTCGTGATGGCCGAGTCGACGGTGAGCGCGATGAGGGCCTTGCCGCCCTTCACGTTCCGCGAGACCTGCATGGACGCGATGTTCACGCTGTGCTCGCCGAGCAGGCGGCCGACGATGCCGACGATGCCGGGCCGGTCGGCGTAGGTGAAGAACGCCAGGTGGTCGGTGGGCTCGATCTCCATCGCGAAGCCGTTGACCTCGACGATCTTCATGATCTGCCGGGGGCCGGACAGCGTGCCCGAGACCGAGACCGTACGGCCGTCGGCCAGGACACCGCGGACGGTGATGACGTTGCGCCAGTCCGGGCTCTCCGAGCTGGTCACCAGCTCGACCACGGTGCCGCGGTCCTTGGCGAGCAGCGGGGCGTTGACGTAGGTCACCGCGTCCTCGACGACGTCGGTGAAGACGCCCTTGAGCGCGGCCAGCTCCAGCACCCGCACGTCGTGGGAGGCGATCTCGCCGCGGACGTCCACGTCGAGGCGGGTGGCGACCTCGCCCGCGAGTGCGGTGAAGATGCGCCCGAGCTTCTCGGTGAGCGGCAGGCCCGGCTTGACGTCCTCGGCGACCGCGCCGCCCTGGACGTTCACCGCGTCGGGCACGAACTCGCCGGCGAGCGCCAGCTTCACGCTGCGGGCGACCTGGGTGCCGGCCTTCTCCTGGGCCTCGTGCGTCGAGGCGCCGAGGTGCGGCGTCACCACGACCTGGTCGAGCTCGAACAGCGGGCTGTCGGTGCACGGCTCCTTGGCGAACACGTCGATGCCGGCGCCCGCGACGCGGCCCTCCTTGAGGGCGGAGTAGAGCGCGTTCTCGTCGATGATGCCGCCGCGGGCGACGTTGATCAGACGGACGGACGGCTTGACCATGTGCAGCTCGCGGTCGCCGATGAGACCGACGGTCTCCTTCGACTTCGGCAGGTGGACCGTGATGAAGTCGGCCTGCTGGAGGACCTCCTCCAGCGAGACGAGCTTCACGCCCATCTGGGCGGCTCGCGCCGGCTGCAGGTAGGGGTCGTAGGCGATGAGCTCGACACCGAACGGCTGCAGCCGCTGGGCCACGAGCTGGCCGATCTTGCCGAGGCCGAGGATGCCGACGACCTTCTCGTCGAGCTCGACGCCGGTGTACTTCGAGCGCTTCCACTCGCCGCCCTTGAGCGCGGCATGTCCCTGGGCCACGTTGCGGGCGCTGGCCAGGATGAGGGCGACGGTGTGCTCGGCGGCGCTGGTGATGTTCGAGGTCGGGGCGTTCACGACCATGACGCCGGCCTTGGTGGCGGCCTCGACGTCGACGTTGTCGAGCCCGACGCCCGCGCGGGCGACGACGCGCAGCTTCGGCGCGGCGGCGACGGCCTCGGCGTCCACCTGGGTGGCACTGCGGACGATCAGGGCGTCCACGTCGGCGAGTGCCGGCAGCAGCTGGGACCGGTCGGCGCCGTCGGTGTGACGGACCTCGAAGTCCGCGCCGAGCACGGCGAGACCCGCATCGGAGAGCTCTTCTGCGACAAGTACGACGGGCTTGGTCACTGGTCAGTCCTTCGAGATGTGCGACGCACGGACAGGCGCGAGTCTATCCGGCCCTTGTGAAAGCCCTCACGAGCGATCCGCCATCCGAGACGGAACCCGCACCGAATCCACGGATGGTGTTGCCGCTGTGACGCTGGGGAGGCATGAGGCCGGCTCACTGCGGGCACTAGGGGGTCCGTTTACCCAACCTGGACCGGTCCCATCCGCACAGCCGCCATCTTGGTATTGATCGCACCTAATCTTCACGATTAGCCTGTTTAAGCCATGGTTTTCTACCTATCGTTCAGCCTATGAGCATCGGGAACCCCTCTCTCGGCGAAGTGCTCGCGCGGCACGGCGGCCCCCAGCAACTACTCGCGGCTCTCGCGGAGTGGGGGATCCTGGTCGCCGTCCGGCCCGACCGCTCCGTCGTGCTCGGCACGACCCAGAGCGGCGAGCGCGTGCTTCTCGGGTACACGGGCCCCGCCACCTACGCGCGGCACCGCGGCAGCCACTCGCTGTCGATCTGCGACGCCGACACGATCCTCGACATCCAGCGCGTCACCGGCGTCCGTGAAATCGTCATCGACGCGGCCGGCCCGGCCGCGGCAGCCGTGCCGATCGAGGACCTCCAGCGCTACCTTCAGTCGACGCGCAGCGGCCCCGCACCCGCGCTGTCGGCCATGGGATCCGCTGTGCCCTCGGCGTACGCCACGGGCGCGATGGCGACCGTGACCCGCACGCATCATGTGGCGCAGAGCGCGCCCGTCCCGGCCCCCACGCCCGCTCCGGCTCCGGTCTCGCCCCCATGGATTCCCGCGCCACGGCAGCACCTGTCCGGCGCCATGCAGGTGGTCGATCCCGGCTACCGCAGGACCAACCACCCGATCCTGCCCGCCCTCCGGGTGGCGATCGGCGAACTGCTGCGCGGTCTACCTCTCGTGCACCATGTGTGGATCTCTGAGGCGCGCACCGTCTCGGGGTCGTCCGGGATCATGCTGCATGTCAAGGTCCACACCCCCGCCGCCGAGGACATCGTGAGGGACCTGCACCGCGGAGTCCGGGCCCGGCTGCCGCAGCTCGCGGCCAGCGAGGCCCCGGTCCTCATGGCGCGGGTGGCCGACACCCACACGGAACGCCGGATGATCGAGCTCGGCGCCCACGTGGTCTGCGCCGACGTGACGGACTAGCGGCCGGCGGCGACGTACGGCGAGGCGGTGGCGGATCCGGCGGACGGGGAGGCTTCCGGTCGGGCGCTTGCTCGGCTTGAATGTCGCCATGGTCTCCGCGGCGGCGACGCCACACCCCTCCCCTGTGTCCCTCGGCACGCGCCTCGGATACGCCGTCGGCTCCTTCTGCACCGCCAACTTCTCGGCCATCCCGGGCCTGCTGCTGCTCTACTACATGACGAACGTCCTGGCCGTGCCGGCCGGTCTCGCGGGGGTCGTGCTGTTCTTCCCCAAGGCGTGGGATCTGATCATCAACCCCCTGGTCGGGCAGTGGTCGGACCGCACCACCTCCCGCTGGGGGCCGCGCCGCCCGTGGCTGCTCGCGGGGGCCGTCGTGCTGCCCGTGTCGTTCGCCCTGATGTTCATCGGGCCGCCGCTCAAGGGCGTGCCCGCCGCGGTCTTCGTGGGTGTGACGTTCCTGGCGGCGGCCACCGGATACGCCCTGTACGAGGTGCCGTACAAGGCCATGCCCGCCGAGATGACCACCGACTATCACGAGCGGACCTCGCTCCTGCAGTGGAGGATGATCTTCATCGCGATAGCGGTGGCGATGAGCGGGATCGCCGCCCCGGCCATCGCGGGCAACTCGGTGGACGGCTACCGCCAGATGGGTCTCATCTTCGCCGCCATCCTCCTCACCGCCATGCTGGGGTCCTTCTTCGGCACGGCCCGCGCGCCGTTCACCGGCCAGAACCAGTCCGAAGGGACCCTGCGGTCGCAGCTCGTGGCGGCCCGGACGAGCAGGCCGTTCATGTGGCTCCTCGGCCTCAGCACGGCCCAGACCCTCGCCGCGGGCGTGATGCTGGCGGGTGCGCCCTACTTCGCCGCCTACACGCTGAACGACACCAAGGCCACGAGCACCCTCTTCGCGGCCCTCGTCGGGCCCATGCTCGTCACCATGCCGCTGTGGGTGTGGCTGGCCCGCAGGATCGACAAGCGCGGGGCGATGATCCTCTCCGGAGTGCTGTTCACGGCCGGAGCCGTGCTGGCCGTCGCGACCCCCGCGCTCGGCTCGCTCTACGCTCACGTCGCGGTGATGGTGGTAGGGATCGGGTACGCGGGCCAGCAGCTCCTCCAGTTCTCCATGCTGGCCGACGTGATCGCCCATGACGGAGCCCTGAGCGGCGAGCGCCGCGGCGGCGTCTTCACCGGCCTCTGGACGGCGGCCGAGAGCGCGGTGGCGGCCTTCGGCGCGACCATCTACGGCGCGGTGCTCGCCCTGGGCGGCTTCATCTCCTCCGACCCGGAGCACCCCGTGACCCAGCCGGACAGCGCGTACACCGCCGTCATCATCGGGCTCACCGTCGTCCCCGCTCTGATCACCATCGCGGGCATCCTGATGACGCTGAAGTACGACCTCACCGCCGGCCGCCTGGCCGAGGCCGGCGCCCCGGAGGAGAAAGCCCCCGAAGCGCCGGCTCCCAGCCCCGCACTGCCGGAGCGCTGAGCCGGCCCCCCTTGGCCGTGATCATGCACGAATTCCTGGACCCCGGGGCCCTCAACTGAACCGCTCCGCCTGGGCGGCTCATACGAGACGGCGTGGCCTGGGAAGGCGCGACCTGGTGACTGCCCCGGAGACCAGCGCGGCCAACAGCGGCAGCCCCAAGGCCACCAGGCCGAGCAGTGGCCACGGTACGCCGACGCTGATGGCGAAAGGCGGATAGCGGTAGCCGTTGGGCGCTACCTCCGGCCCCAGCAAACGGAGGCGGGTCATAGTCTCTACGGCGAAGGCGATGCCCGGCACCAGCCCGATAGCCAGGCCCGCCGGGACGCCCATGCCCGAGATGATGGCGGCCTGACCGGCCACCACAAGCCGGCGAGTCCGGGGCTGTGCCCCGATCGCGGACAACGTCTCCAGATCTGGACGGGAATCGGCTGCCGCGAGCCCGGTGGCGGTGAAGGTCGCGCCGAGCACGATGGCGGATGCCACGATCGCGAACACCAGAAGCGCCCAGTTGCCGTCCGCGCGGTATCCGCGCTCCAGCGTCACCGCGACCTTGGATGTGACCGCCCGCACCGGCCCGCTGAGCCGTTGTTCGTCCGCCGGGGTCAGCCGCTTGACCGCCGGATCCACGATGAGGTGGGTCAGCTTTAGCGAGTAGCCGAGCGAGGTGAACGCGGCCAGCGGCGCGACTCCGGCGGCCTCCGTTGGCCGGTCCACCGTCACGGCTACCGCCGGCAGGGAGATGGGAGGCAATTCACCATCGTCGCTTACGGTTCGGGCCGTCAACTGAACTCGCACCTTGCCCTGCCGCACCGCGGCGGGATTGAAGACGACCGCCCTGCCCTCTGCGAGCGCCTTCTCAGCCCCGGCGTCCGTACGCCCGAGCAGGTAACGCAGCAGATCCGGACCACCCACCGGGAGAGCACCCAAGGAGCCGCCGAAGGTGACGCACCCCTCACAGTTTCCGTCCAGCAGGGTGGGATCCAGGTGCCTGCCCTTGCCGTCGACCACCGCCCGGACCTCGACCAGCGATACCCCGGGCAGCGCCTTGTCGACTATCGGCCGGATCTTGCGCCACGACTCGGCGGTGACATCGTCACCGTAGACCGCGGTCGTGTCCATTCTGAAGGATCCCTTGTAGGACTGCCGAACTCGCGCGTGATCGCTGACCGTGACAACCGCAACCATGCTGAACCCGGCCGCAGCGGCCAGCACGGCCGCGACAGCGGGAGCCGTACGACCTCGGTTGCGGGAGGCGTCGCGGGCCGCCAGCCGGAGCCACAGCGGAAACCGTGTCCCCAGCAGCCCGATCACACTGATCAACCGAGGTGTCAGGGCGACAAGCCCGAGTTCCCCGAGTACGGCACCGGCCAGGATGGCGTTCTGCCCGTGCCAGACGCCGTACGCGGTGACCGCGAGGCCCACGGCCACCAGGAGCGCCCCGAGCAGGGGCCACCCCGCCCGGTCGCGCATCTGCCCCCGCCGCCCGGCCAGTGCCGCGACCACGTCAGCTCGTGCCGCCTGGATCGCGGGAACCACCGCGGCGATCACACCACTCAGGATCCCGAGGGCGACGACCGTGACGACCTGTCCGACGGGGACGTCGAACGGCCCCATCTCGCCATCGGGCCACTGGCCGAGAACAGCGACGATGATGCGGGCGACCCCCACTCCGAGGACAGCGCCGAGGATCGCGGCGCCGGCCCCCAGGACCAGCCCGTCGGAGACCACGATCAGCTTCAGGTGGTCCCCGGAGCCGCCCTGAGCTGCGATGAGCGCCAACTCCCGACGGCGCCGCCGCAACCCCACGGCGAAGGCCGGACCGGCGAGCAGGACGACCTCCAAGGTGACGATCGTGGCGGTGAGCGCGGCTGTTTCCGCGATATAGGCCTGGCGTGGGGCCCGCTCTCCGATGGCGTCGTCCGGTGAGTCACCCTCCGGTGGCGGATCCTGCACGACGGCCCGCGACAGCACCGACAGGCCGCTCCGGTTCGCGTGACGAACCTGTTCCCAGGTGACAGGCCCTGGGGTGTCGACCAGCCATGTGGTTCTCCGGTTTCCCCCGCCGGCGCCTTTCAGCAGTGTTCCGGGGAGCGCGATGATCTGCCGGCCGTACTCCAGGAGAGGAGGGGGACCCACCACGACGCCCACGACACGCTTGGGCGTGTCGTCGCGGGTCACGCGTAGGACGGCACCCACGCCCACCCCGACGGGGACGCTCACCGCGACTTCGTCGGCGGCTTGCGGAAATCGCCCCTGCCGCAGATGGAACATGCCCGAGGCCATCGGATCACGGCAGTCGATCTCATCTATCCACACGTCCTCATAGCCGTCAGCGTTCCGATACTCCTGGAAGTCCTCGACCATCGGGATCGCTCGCGTGCCCGCGCCGAACACCGCCTCGACTTCGGCCCTGGTCAGCGGCGGCCTGACAGCATCCCGATCCTGCCTGAACCACTCCGGCTCCGTAGCGCTCTGCCTGATCGGGGCCGCCAGCCCCAGATCGGTCACCGTGGCGTCCGCGGCGCCCAACTTGAAGGGGAGCCGCTCACTCGGGTCGAGGTCTCGCGTGGCCACGAGGGTCGCGGCCACCGTGATCAGGAGAACGGGCAGGCCGATCATGACCATGATGAGAGCGCTGCGGCCCTTGGCCCGCCAGGCGTCGCGCCGGGAAATGCGCACAGCCGCGCGGATGGCACTCATCGAGCGGTCACCATCGCCTCGGCCGTATCGGTGATCCGGCCATCGCGGAGGAACACGACTCGGTCGGCGTACGCGGCGTACCGCGGCTCGTGAGTGACGAGCAGCACCGCGATTCCGGTGTCACACCGCTCTCGGAGCAGCTTCAGGATCCCGTCACCGGTGGGGGTGTCGAGAGCGCCGGTGGGCTCGTCGGCCAGCAGCAGCCGCCGGTCCCCGATCAGGGCCCTGGCGATGGCCACACGCTGCTGCTGGCCGCCCGAGATCTCATCGGGAAAGCGGTCGGCGACCTGGGTCAGGCCCACCTCGCCGAGCACCTCCGCCGCCTCGCCTCGCGCCTGGCGGGCGCCCGCTCCGTCCAGCTCGCGCGGCAGGGCGACGTTCTCGGCCACGGTCAGCGACGGGATCAGATTGAGGTCCTGGAAGACGTAGCCCACGCTCCTGCGTCGCAATGCCGCTAGTCGCTTCGGCGTCAGGCCGCCCAGCGCGGTCCCCTCCACCACAACGGAACCGCTGGTCGGCCGATCGAGCCCCCCGGCCAGGTTGAGCAGGGTGGACTTGCCGGACCCGGACGGGCCCATCACCGCGACCAGTTCCCCCGCTGCGACGTCCAGGCTCACCTCCTTCAGGGCGTGTACGGCATGCTCGCCCTCTCCATGGACGCGGGTCACGTCACGCAGGCGGACGACGGACGCGTCCGCCGTACCGGACGAACCCTCAGCGGGCCAGGCGGGACCGGTTCCAGGTGAGGCGTCCGGTCTGGACTGATCCGGACGGGCGGACGGGTCGCGCTCGGTCACTTGGTCTCCTGGGGGGTGGGGTGGGATGAGGCGGCGAGGACTGCCTCGCAGTGGTCGAGCCAGCGCTGCTCGGCCTCGGCCTGGAAGATCATCGAGTCGAGGACCAGCCGCCGGGCCGTGTCGTTCCGGGCGTCCACGCCGCGCTTGACCTTGGTGAGCTCCTGCAGGGTCCGCATCGTGGCGGAGCGCTGGGCCTGGACCACCCGCGCGACGTCGACGCCGGGCGCGGTGACGGCCATCGCCAGCTTGATGACCAGTTCGTCACGCGGCCGGTCCGCCTGCGCGACGGGCGTGGCGAACCACTGGTCGAGCTCGGCCTGGCCCTTCGGGGTGATGGCGTACACGACACGGCCCTGCTCGTCCTGCTCCCCCGGAGCCACGAGGCCGTCCCGCTCCATGCGCGACAGCGTCGTGTAGACCTGGCCGATGTTCAGCGGCCAGGTCGCCCCTGTGGACGCCTCGAACTCGGACCGGAGCTGGTAGCCGTACCTCGGGCCCTGACTCAGGAGGGCGAGCAGGCCGTGTCGGATGGACATGGATACTGAGTATGCATACTCAGTATGCCCTCGGCAACATGAATCTGTTGCGGGTGTGACTGGTGAGGCTGAAGTGAAGGTAGATCTTTACGAGCAAAGAGTGATTTATTCGGACATTTGATGTCCAGGCGGACCATAATGACGATTTCCATCCAGCGTCCCAACCCCCCTGGAGGAGAGATCGTGAACAGAGCACTCGGAGCTGTCCTGTGCCTCGGGAGCCTCGCGGCGATCGGTGCCCCCACCGTCCCGGCCCTGGCCGAGAGCCAGGTCGAGAGCCAGGTAAAGACGCAGAACGCGGTCTGCCGCGTCGCCGCGGCCAAGCCGTACGTCGCCTCTGACGGGAAGATCAACGCCGCCGGGTCCCGGGCCGGCTGCATTGGCAAGGCGACGTTCCGCGTCCGCGTCTGGAAGGCCCAGCCGGGCCCCGACCGGGTCGTGAAGAGCGGCGCCAAGGCGGTCCAGAACGGGCGGGTCACGCTGAACCTCCGCTGCGCCGGCGGCACGTTCTACACCGTCGCCACCGACTACCACGGCCACACGTCGAAGTCGAAGGCCATCCGCCTGACCTGCGACACGGCGGCGACGGCGAAGAGCGGCGTCGGCACGGCACTGGAGAACGAGGTGGTGCGCCTCACCAACGTCGAGCGGGCGAAGGCCGGCTGCGGCCCGCTGAAGCACGAGGCCAAGCTCCGCGCCGCGGCCTACGGCCACTCGGCCGACATGTCCGCCAAGAACTACTTCGACCACACCTCCGCGGACGGCCGCACGATGAAGGACCGCATCGAGGCGGCCGGCTACACCTCCTGGAAGGCACTCGGGGAGAACATCGCCAAGGGCTACGGCACCGCGGCCTCCGTCGTCCAGGGCTGGATGAACAGCCCAGGGCACCGGCAGAACATCCTCAACTGCGCCTACACCGACATCGGTGTGGGATACGTCAAGGCCGGCGGGCCGTACTGGACGCAGGACTTCGGCAAGCACTAGGAACTCGTAGTGGGGAGCGGACCGGCGGCGCGATTAGGCGGAGAATCGTAAAGAACAGGACCCTCGCGGGACCGGCAAGGTCCGGAAAAGGGAGGGAATGCGATGGTCTTCTGGACACCTCGCGTTACTCCGTCGGATACTCCAATCATGAGCTCTCCCCCGGTTCGCGCCTCGGACGGGGATCGCGAGCGCGCCCTCAACGAGCTCCGCGACCGCGCCGCCGAGGGGCGCCTGTCGATGGACACCTTCGTCGGCCGAGTCGACATGGCGCTGCGCGCGCGTAGCCGCAGCGAGCTGGACGAGCTGATCTCCGATCTCCCGCATCGCGGGCGCTGGCGCAGGCGGATCACCGAGGCCGTCGCCTCGGTGTCCGACCTCACCAGCCGGATCGAGACCGCCTGGCGCCGACCGCGCCTCCCCCGGCTGGCGCTGCCGGTCGACAGCCGGATCCGCTACGTCGTGGGCCGGGGCTCGGCGTGCGACCTTGTGCTGGCGGACCTCACGGTCTCCAGAGTCCACGCCGAGCTGCGGCGCGAGAACGACTCCTGGCTGCTCGTCGATCTGGGCTCGATGAACGGGACGAGGCTGAACGGCTGGCGCCTGGTCGGCCCCGCGCGGGTGCGGGCCGGCGACGAGGTGTCCTTCGGCGACTGCGCGTTCCTGATTTCGGCCTCCGCCTGAGCGCGGCCCTGCGCTCCTGATCTCGGCACCCGCCTCACCGCGGCCTCGCGCTCCTGATCTCGGTACCCGCCTGAGCGTGGTGTCCTGACGCCGCGCGCGGCCAGGCGGGGTTCCTCTGGGTATACCGGACAAATGCGCAAATTTCCGTTGTGATGCGCCGCCGCGAGCCACGCTCGCGGCATGCCACTCATCCGGAAGCTCATCCGGGAGCCGACAGTGCGGTTATCACGAAGAATTCCGATCATGCTGGCCGGCGCGGTGTTGGTGGCGGGAGTCGCGGGCCCTGGCATTCCGGCCGGCGCTCGCGACGCCGCGCCCGGCGTCGCCGACCTCACTCACGATATCGACCAGATCCTCAGCGATCCCCGCCTCACGGCCGCGCGCGTGGGCGTGGTCGTGAAGAGCGCCGCGACCGGCGAGGACCTGTACGCCGTGGACGCGGACAAGCTGTTCACGCCCGCCTCCAACAACAAGCTGCTCACCTCGGCGGCCGCCGTGGAGACGCTGGGGCCGGACCACCGGTTCCGCACCCAGGTCCTCGCCACGTCGAGGTCCGGGGCGAGGTCTGGGGCGAGGGTCACCGGCGACCTGGTCCTGAAGGGCACGGGCGATCCGACCATGCTCGCCGCCGACTACGACGCGCTGGCCGCCAAGGTCGCCGCGGAAGGGATCACCGTGGTCAGGGGACGTCTGGTCGCCGACGACACCTGGTTCGACGACGTACGGCTCGGCGCCGACTGGACCTGGGACGACGAGCCGTACAACTACGCGGGCCAGATCTCGGCGCTGACCGCGTCACCCGACACCGACTACGACGCCGGATCGGTGAAGGTCACGGTGACACCGGGCGACACCCAGGGCGGCCGTGCCGAGGTGTCCGTCACGCCGGAGACCGACTACGTGAAGATCGTGAACAGGGCGGTCACCGGCACGAGCACCGACGTGAAGGTCAATCGGGAACACGGCACCAACACGATCGTGGTCACGGGGACCGTGGCCGACCGCCACGACGAGTGGATGTCGGTGTGGGACCCCACGCTCTACGCGGCGTCGCTGTTCCGCGAGCGCCTGGCGAACCACGGCGTCCGCGTCCTTGGCCCGACCGTGCGCGGGGCCGCGCCGGAAGGGGCGACGGCGCTGGCCACCCACGAGTCCATCCCGCTGAGCCGCCTGCTGGTGCCGTTCATGAAGCTGAGCAACAACATGCACGCCGAGATCCTGACCAAGACGATGGGGCGCAAGGTCTCCGGGCAGGGCACCTGGGCCGCCGGGCTGGCCGTCACCGAGGCGTTCGCCAGGGCCAACGGCGTCGATACGCTGCGGCTCCGGGACGGCTCCGGACTCTCCCGCGCCGACGGCCTCACGCCCGCGGGCCTCACGTCACTGCTGGTCGCCCTGCGGAGCAAGCCGTGGTTCAGGACGTGGTACGGCTCGCTGCCCGTCGCGGGCGACCCCGACCGGATCACCGGAGGCACCCTCCGCAGCAGGATGCGCGACACTCCGGCGGCGGGCAACGTTCACGCCAAGACCGGCACGCTCACCGGCGTCACCGCGCTGTCGGGCTACGTGAGAAGCGCCGACGGCGAGCCGCTGGTCTTCTCGATCCTGGCGAACAACTTCCTGTCGGAGGATCCGCCCAAGGACCTGGAGGACCGGATCGCCGTACGGCTCGCCCAGTTCAGGCGGTCGGCCCCCGTGGACGGGGCCGCGGTGATCCTCATGGGAGCCCCGCCGACCGGCGGCCTGGAGTGCTCCTGGCTCAAACCCGTGGGCTGCTGAGCCGTACACGCGGCTGATCAGACACCACCGGCTCCGTCCCCTGCTGAAGGGCGGCGGAGCCGGTAATGATGATCGATCTGGAGCAGCCTGCTATGGACTACTTCTCCTTGAGCCAGCTCATCATCGGGCGGAGCTTGGCGCCGGTCTGCTCGATCGGATGTCCGGCCAGTTCCTCGCGGTACTTGTTGAAGTTGCCCTGGCCGGAGTCGAACTCCTCGACCAGCTCGCGGGCGAAGCGGCCGTCCTGGACCTCGTCCAGGATGCGGCGCATCTCCTTCTTGGTCTCGGCGTTGACCACGCGCGGGCCACGGGTGTAGCCGCCGTACTCGGCGGTGTCGGAGACCGACCAGTACATCTTGGAGATGCCGCCCTCGTACATCAGGTCCACGATCAGCTTCATCTCGTGGAGGCACTCGAAGTAGGCGACCTCGGGCTGGTAGCCCGCCTCGATCAGCGTCTCGAACCCGGCCTTGATCAGCTCCGACACGCCGCCGCAGAGCACGGCCTGCTCGCCGAACAGGTCGGTCTCGGTCTCCTCGGTGAAGGTCGTCTTCAGCGCGCCGGCGCGGGTGCCGCCGATGCCCTTGGCGTACGACAGGACCAGCGGCCAGGCGTTGCCCGTGGCGTCGCGCTCGACGGCGACGAGACAGGGCACGCCGCGGCCCGCGGCGTACTGGCGGCGGACGAGGTGGCCGGGGCCCTTGGGCGCCACCATCGCGACGTCCACGCCCTCCGGCGCCTCGATCAGGCCGTACCGGATGTTGAGGCCGTGGCCGAAGAACAGCGCGTCACCCTCGACGAGGTTCGGCTGGACGTGCTCCGCGTAGAGGTGCCGCTGGATGTGGTCCGGCGCGAGGATCATCGTCAGGTCGGCCTCTTCGACGGCCTCCGAAGGCGACAGCACGCGAAGACCGTCGGCCTCGGCCTTCTCCCTGCTCTTGGAGCCCTCGGGCAGGCCGACCCGGACGTCCACGCCGGAGTCGCGCAGGCTCAGGGCGTGGGCGTGCCCCTGGCTGCCGTACCCCAGGACGGCCACGTGCCGCCCCTGGATGACCGACAGGTCGGCGTCGTCGTCGTAGAAGATCTCAGTCACATGCTTGCCTTTCGGAATCGGTTGGTCGCGCTCGCTCGGGGTGCTCGACATCGCGTACGGCCGTGCGGGCCGTACGGCTAGGCGATGCGGTCGAGTGCCCGCAGCGAGCGGTCGGTGATGGAACGGGCGCCGCGGCCGATGGCCACCATGCCCGACTGCACGAGCTCCTTTATGCCATACGGCTCCAGCACCCTGACGAACGCCTCCAGCTTGTCCGTCGTGCCGGTGACCTCGATCGTCACCGCGTCCGGGGCGACGTCGACGCAGCGGGCGCGGAACAGGTTGACCAGCTCCAGGACGTGCGACCGGCTCTCGGCGTCGGTCCTGACCTTGATCAGCATCAGCTCGCGCTGCACCGACTGGCTGTTGTCCAGCTCCACGATCTTGAGGACGTTGACCAGCTTGTTGAGCTGCTTGGTCACCTGCTCCAGCGGGAGCTCCTCCACGTTGACCACGATGGTCATCCGCGAGATGTCGTCGTGCTCGGTCGGCCCGACGGCCAGCGAGTCGATGTTGAACCCGCGGCGGCTGAACAGCGCCGCGACCCGGGCCAGGACACCCGGCTTGTTCTCCACCAAAACGGACAGCGTATGACGGCTCATGCGGCCCTCCCCTTGGCGCAGCTGCAGTTGCTCCGCTCGGTCATTCTTCGCTCTCCCACTTCGGCGCCATGTCGCGGGCGTACTTGATGTCGTCGTTGCTGGTGCCGGCCGCGACCATCGGCCAGACCATCGCGTCCTGGTGAACGACGAAGTCGATCACCACCGGGGCGTCGTTGATCTCCATGGCCTTGCGGATGGTGGCGTCGACGTCCTCCGGCCGCTCGCACCGCAGGCCGACGCACCCATATGCCTCGGCCAGCTTCACGAAGTCCGGAATCCGCTTGACCCTGTTCAGGTCGCTGTTGGAGTACCGCTCGTCGTAGAACAGCGTCTGCCACTGCCTGATCATGCCGAGGTTACCGTTGTTGATGACCGCCACCTTGATGGGCACGCCCTCGATGGCGCAGGTGGCCAGCTCCTGGTTGGTCATCTGGAAGCAGCCGTCGCCGTCGATGCACCACACCGGGGTGTCCGGCCGGCCCATCTTGGCGCCCATCGCGGCCGGGACGGCGAAGCCCATCGTCCCCGCGCCGCCCGAGTTGATGAACGTCCCCGGCTTCTCGTAGCCGATGAACTGCGCCGCCCACATCTGGTGCTGGCCGACGCCCGCGGTGTAGATCGCGTCCGGGCCGACGAGCGCGCTCAGCCGCTCCATGACGTACTGCGGGGCCAGGGAGCCGTCCTCGTACTGGTCGTAGCCCAGCGGGTAGGTCTCCTTGTAGCTGTTGAGGACCCGCCACCAGTCGGCGTAGTCGCCCTTGCGGCCCTCGTTGTGCTCGTTGCGCACCGCGTTGACCAGGTCACCGAGCACCTCGCGGCAGTCGCCCACGATCGGCACGTCCGCGTGGCGGTTCTTGGAGATTTCCGCCGGGTCGATGTCGGCGTGGATGACCTTGGCGTTCGGCGCGAAGCTGGACAGCTGGCCGGTCACGCGGTCGTCGAACCGAGTGCCGAGCGCGATCAGCAGATCCGAGCGCTGCAGGGTCCCGACCGCCGAGACGCTGCCGTGCATGCCCGGCATGCCCATGTGCTGCGGGTGGCTGTCGGGGAACGTGCCGCGCGCCATCAGCGTGGTCACGACCGGGATGCCCGTCAGCTCGGCCAGTTCGAGCAGCTCCGCCGAGGCGCGCGCCTTGTGCACGCCGCCGCCGACGTAGAGGACCGGCCTCCGGGCCTCGATCATCAGCTTGGCGGCCTCGCGGATCTGCTTGGAATGCGGCCGGGTCACCGGCCGGTAGCCGGGAAGCTGCATGACCGGCGGCCAGGAGAACGTGGTCATCGTCTGGAGCGCGTCCTTGGCGATGTCCACCAGCACAGGGCCGGGGCGGCCCGTGGACGCGATGTGAAACGCCTCGGCGATGATCCGGGGAATGTCGTCGGCGTGGGTCACCAGGAAGTTGTGCTTGGTGATCGGCATCGTGATGCCGGAGATGTCCGCCTCCTGGAAGGCGTCCGTCCCGATCAGCGGAGTCGACACCTGCCCGGTGATCGCGACGATCGGCACCGAGTCCATGTACGCGTCGGCGATCGGCGTGACCAGGTTCGTCGCCCCCGGGCCGCTGGTCGCCATGCACACCCCGACCTTGCCCGTGGCCTGCGCGTACCCCTCGGCGGCGTGGCCTGCGCCCTGCTCGTGCCGTACAAGCACGTGCCGGACCTTGGTCGAGTCGTAGAGGGGATCGTAGGCGGGGAGAATCGCGCCGCCCGGGATCCCGAACACCGTGTCGACCCCGACGTGCTCCAGTGCCCTCACGAGGGCCTGAGCACCTGTCATCTGTTCGGTCATCGGCTCGTTCCTTGTGGCTGAGCTGTCTGCTGGGTGTCTGCTGGCATAAAAAATGCCCCGTCCGCTGAGCGGAGCTGGGGCGCGCGCAGGACCGAGTGCTTCGTCAGGCTGCGCGCCTGCGAAGTACTACGAGGATCCCATCGCCATGCATTGCTACACCATGTCCGATCGACAGCCCCCGCGTCAAATCATCTGGGATAGCCATCTCACCATCCGGACAGTGTTTGATTGCCGCGCCGGCGGCGCGGCGGGCTCGTGCATGATCACGATGGACGTCGGTGCAGTCCGGAGGAATTCCCGGGAAGCTGTGCGTGATCACGCTGGGAGTCGGTTCAGCCCAGACGTGCTGTCGGGGAACCCGCGCATGATCACCACAAATTAGGCGGTGTTCTGGAGGGTGGTGCGCATGAGGGAGTCGACTCCTCGGGCGGCCATGGGGCGGGCGACGAGGTAGCCCTGGCCCCTCGTGCAACCCATCTCGCGCAGGAGCTCCAGTTGCTCGGGACGCTCGATGCCCTCGGCGACGACGATCAGGCCGAGGTCGTGGCCGAGCCGTACGATCGTGCGGGTCAGCAGGGTGAGGGTCTCGTCACGGCCGAGTCCGGAGACGAACGACGGGTCGATCTTGATCATGTCGACCGGGAGCTGGCGGAGGAAGGCCAGCGACGCGTAGCCGGTGCCGAAGTCGTCGATGGCCAGCCGTACGCCGAGGGCTCGCAGCTCCGAGAGCTTGGCGATCGTGTCGTCGGCGTCCTCGACCAGCATCTCCTCGATCACTTCGAGGGTCAGCGCGCTCGCGGGCAGCCCGCTCTCGGCCAGCGCCTCGGACACGGTCTCGACGAACCGGGGCGCGGTGATCTGGCGGGCGGACAGGTTGAGCGACAGGCCGATGTCCCATGACGAGGCCCGCCAGGCGGCCACCTCCTGGCACGCCTCCCGGAGGATCCACTCGCTCAGCGGCACGATCAGCCCCGTGTCCTCCGCCGGGCCGAGGAACTGCTCCGGCGGCACGAACGTGCTGCCCCGCCACCACCGGACCAGCGCCTCGACCGCCGTGACGCGGGAGGTGGCCAGGTCGACCACGGGCTGATACTCGACGGTGAACTGGTTCTCCAGCAGCGCGCGTTGCAGGTCCGCGGCGATCTCCAGGCGGCGCACGACATCGGCGTGCATGTGGGTGGCGAAGACCTCGACCCGGCGTCCGCCCAGCTCCTTGGCGCGCGACATCGCGACATCGGCGTTGCGCAGGAGGTCTCCCGCGGGCAGGCCGTCCTCCGCGAAGGCCACGCCCACGCTGGCCGTGAGGGCCATGTCCCGATCGGCGACGCGGAACGGCTCGGACGACACCGCGCGGACCAGCCGTTCCGCCAGGTCGATGGCGGTCTGCGCGTCGGCGCCGCTGGACACGCCGCCCTCCAGCAGCACCGCGAACTCGTCCCCACCCCACCGGGCCAGCGTGTCGTCGGCCCGTACGGCGGAGCGCAGCCTGCGGGCGGCCTGACCGAGCAGGTAGTCGCCGCTGGCATGGCCGACCGAGTCGTTGACCCCGGTGAAGCCGTCGAGGTCGAGGAAGATCACCGCGGTGCGGCCGGCGCTCCGCCGGGCGAGCACCTCCCGGGCGCGCTCCTCGAAGTAGGCCCGGTTGGGCAGCCCGGTCACCCCGTCGTGGAAGGTCAGGTGGGTGACCTGGTTCCGCAGGGCCACCTGGTCGGTCATGTCCCGGACGCTGACGAGGATGAGGTCCTCGCCGCGGACGTGGCGGGTGGCGACCGACTCGGTGGGCCGCCACGTGCCGTCGGCCGCGCGGACGCGGCAGGCGATCCGGCAACTCGCGTGGATCTCCGACACGTCCTCGTCGGCGGCGGCGATCCTGCGCAGCAGCGCATGGATGCCCGGAACGTCTTCGGGGTGGATGTAGTCGAAGATCGGGTGTCCGGCGAGATCGCCGGGGCGGTAGCCGTACGTCGCGTCGACCCCGGCGCCGATCTCGCGGATCACGCCGTCGAGGTCGCAGACCAGCACGACGTCGCCCGTGTTCTCGGCGAGCTGGCGGAGCTGCTGCTCGCCGACGTCGACGAGGCGGCGCATCCCCGCGGTCTCCACGAGCAGCACGAACAGCCGCCCGAGCAGCACGAGGACGACGGAGGCGGCGACGACGGGCATGGCGGGGTCGTGGCTCCCGGCGATCGCGTGGAGGGTCACGACGACCGTGGCGACGGCCGCCAGGACGAGCGGCGTGGCCGCCGTGAGCGCCGCGGGCAGTGGTTTCCAGGCCCGGCGCTCCTCGACCCATGGGGTGACGGCGAGCACGAGGAACGCTGCCGGGGCGACGAGGACGGCCGCCAGAGGCGGCGTGTCGCCGCTGAGCCGGGCGAGCGCCGTGGCCACCTCGGCCACGGTTATCGCGCTGAGCACCCCCACACCGGCCAGGCCCACCGTGCGGCTGCCCGATCGGGACGCGGCGACGGCGGGCGCCACGGCGCAGGCCGCGAGCAGGCAGACGACCGGCAGCGCCAGCGTGGAGAAGAAGGCGGCGGGCTCCTCCGCCTTCCGGAAGGCCGGGCCCAGCAGGGCCACCCACGCCACCACGAAGATCGACGCGGCGCCCACATAGGCGTCGGTGGCCTGCCGGAACACGCCACGGCTGTACGCCGGGGGTTTCACGGACAGGCCGCAGCCGATCGCGAGCAGGATGGAGCCGACGAGCAGCAGCAGGTCGGCGAAGGTCAGCACGAACGGGGTGCCGTCCGCCACGGGACGGACGCCGACGCCGAGAAGCCAGGTCAGCGAGCCTCCGGCCAGCCAACGCCAGGCGGCCGGCTGCCGCCGGTGCCCCGGCGCGACCCGAGAGGCCGCCGCGATCAGCGAGACGGACGCGAGAAGACCCGTGACGACTCCGGCGATGGCCGCGAGCGCGGAGGACGAGCCTCCCGTAATCAGGGCAGCGAGGACCCCCGCCACGCCGAGCCCGGCTGTGGCGGTGAGCGAGACCCTCGGGTCACGCCTGCCTTTCACGCGTGTCGCCTCTGTACCTGGAGCCGCGGCGTCCGTCGCGGCTCTGTCCGGAGCCGCCGTCCCGGTTGCCGCCGTGCTCGTTGCCGCTGTGTCGGTTGTGGTCATGCCGGTCGGTGTCTCTGTGGCCGGCGTGCCGCTCATGTTCGGGTCCGTTCCGGATATGGCGGGAGCCGCTATATCCGGCACCGGTCCGTCTGGTACGGCGGAGCCTGCCGGAACCCTGCCGGGACATGGAGTCGCCTCAGCTTCGTCGCGCCCGGTAGGGGGTGATGTCACGGCCCCTCCCGTCCCCGACTCGGCTTTACTCTCCCTGTCACATGGCAAGTCTGCGCACAGACGGTGATCGAGAGGGCGACAACCGCGGAGTCGTCACCGATCTGATAACCAGCCATGCACGGATGAGGTTCACCGTACGCACCCCAGGTCACGGGGCAGCCACGTTCCGGAATCCTTAATGGAGCAGTCAGGCCCGCGGTCAAGCCGCCGCCCGTCGCCGGGAGCGGTCAGTAGTGGCCGATGATCATGTTAGCGAGTCGCTGACCGGTCAGGTACCGGAAGATCTGCGCTCGGACAAGCTCGCGGGTGCGCCGCAACGACGCGGGAGTGCTCCCGGCGACATGGGGGGTGATCAGAACCCCCGGGGCGGTCCACAGGGGATGACCCGGCGGCAGCGGCTCCGGCGCGGTGACGTCGAGGGCGGCCCGCAGCCGCCCGCTCTGGAGCTCGGCCACCAGCGCGCCGGTGTCGACGATCGAGCCGCGGGCGGCGTTCACGAGCACGGAGCCGTCCTTCATGGCGGCGAGGAACTTCGCGTCCACCAGGCCCGCCGTGTCCGCCGTGGCCGGAACGAGCAGGACCACCACGTCGGCCGATGGCAGCAGCCCGGGAAGCTCGTCCTGGCCGTGCACGTTCCCCCGGGCGGTCCTCGCCACCCGGACGATCTCCACCTCGAAACCGGCCAGCCGCCGCTCCACCGCCTCGCCGATCGAGCCGTACCCGACGATAAGCACGGTGGAGTCCGCGAGCACGCCGGTGTGGTGATAGGTCCACTCGCCTCGCGCCTGAGCGGCGGCGAAGCCGGGGAACTCCCGCAGCACAGCGATCATCGCGCCCACCGCCCACTCGGCGGTGCCCGCGTCGTGGACGCCCCGGGCGTTGCAGAGCACCGCGTTCTCGGGCACGTGCGGGCGGTACGGCTCCACCCCCGCGGTCACGGTCTGGAGCAGGCGCAAGCCGGTCATGCGACCGAGGATGGCCGCGAGATCCGGCACCGGCTGAAGAGGCGGAACCCAGATCTCGACCTCCTCGGGAGCGCCGGGCAGCGCCGTCTTGCCGTCGTATACCGCGAGCTCCAGTGCCGGGGCATCGTCCGGCAGCTCTTTGGGCAAATCGGACAGTGCGTCCGCGATGTCCTGCGAGGCGACCCAGATCTTCACGAGAACCAACCTAGGGAACCTCCCTGGCCGAAGGCGAGTATGAGAAGCACGAGGAGGTCACGGACATGGTCGCAATAGGCCAAATAGGGCGCTCTAGGCAGGCTCTGGTGACGGCCGTCACGCTCGCCCTGGTCGCGGTGCCGGCGTGCTCGGCCACCCAGGCGACCGTCGCGAACGGCGGGAACACCCCCGCGACCGTCGCGAACGACGGAAACACCTCCGCCACCGTGCGGGGCGGCGGGAACACTCCGGCGACCGTGCGGGGCGGCGGGAACACTCCGGCGACCGTGCGGGGCGGCGGGGACACCCCGGCTCCGCTGCCCAGCACGACCGCGGAGCCCCCTGGGCGACCGCGGACGCTGGTGACGGAGCTGGCGGTGCCGTGGGCCATCGCGTTCCTGCCTGACGGCGACGCGCTCGTGACGGAGCGGGACTCGGCGCGGCTGCTGCGCGTCACGCCCCAGGGACGCGCCTCCGAGACCGGTGTGATCCAGGGCGTCGCCCCCGGTGGCGAGGGCGGGCTCCTGGGCGTGGCCGTATCCCCGAAGTTCACGACTGATCACTACGTCTTCGTGTATTTCACGGCGGACGGCGACAACCGGGTGGTCCGGTACCGCTACGACGGCCGGCTCTCCGACCCCGTCCCGCTGGTCACGGACATCCCCAAAGGACGCATCCACAACGGCGGCCGCCTGGCGTTCGGCCCGGACGGCTTCCTTTACGCCTCGACCGGGGAGACCGGCCACGAGGAATTCGCCCAGGACCGCGACTCCCTCGGCGGCAAGATCCTGCGGATGACCGTGGACGGCAGGCCCGCCCCGGGCAACCCCTTCGGCACCCTCGTATGGACCTACGGCCACCGCAACGTCCAGGGCCTCGCCTGGGACGGCCGGGGCCACATGTACGCCACCGAGTTCGGCCAGAACACCTACGACGAGATCAACCTGATCGAGAAGGGCCACAACTACGGCTGGCCGGAGGTCGAGGGCATGGGCGGGGACCGGAGGTACACCGACCCACTGCTCACCTGGTCCACTGGCGAGGCCTCGCCGTCCGGGCTCGCGTACGCCGACGGCTCCCTTTGGGCCGCGGCGTTGCGGGGCGAGCGGCTCTGGCAGATCCCCCTGAGCGCGGACGGCGCCGTGGGCCGGCCTGTCGCCCGCTTCACCGGTCAGTACGGCAGGCTGCGCGCGGTCGCCACGGCTCCCGGCGGGACGCTGTGGGTCGGCACCAGCAACAGGGACGGCCGCGGATCACCCCGCCCGGGCGACGACCGCATCCTCCTCATCCCACCCCGCCCGGCGGCATGAGCACCCGCGCTCCGACGCGCATTGCCGTACGGCCCACGGGACCGCTCGGAGACCTACCGGCGTGAGCGCACGGGCCTCGGGCTTCGGGCTTCGGACTTCGGAGCCTCGGGCTTCGGAGCCTCGGGCTTCGCGGCTCGTCGGCGACGAGGGTTACTGAGCCGAAGGTTACTGAGCCGAGCAGACGACGGCTGCCTGAGGCTGATACACGGTCGTGAACGTCTGGCGGTCCACGACCTTGCCGTCACCCTGGAGGACCCGCGTCACCTCGGCGGTGAATCCAGGCTGCTCCGGCACCGGGACACACCCCTTGCCCCCGCCGTTCGCCGGCGGAAGATGCGTTAGCCGGGTTTTCACCGGCTCGCGGAGCTCCACGTCGTACCGCTTGGTGCTCCACAGGACGACCGTGAGCGAGGTGTCCGTGGCGGAGGCCTGGATCAGCACGCCATACGGCGAGTCGTTCTTCCACCGCAGGTCCGGTGCGGGATAGGAGACCGCCGCGTCCATGCCGGCCGGATACTGCGGCGCGTACACCTCTGGGGCCGTGTGCTCCACGTCCGCGAGCCCGGCGCGCATCACGGCGTTCAGCATCGTCGTGGCGACCTGCGACATCCCGGCCACGTCGGACCCGGCCTTCCCCCGGATCATGGTGGCGGTGACCCCGCCGGAGAACCCCGCGGCGGCGTCCCGCCTCCCCACGAACTCGTTGAACGAGAACGTCTCCCCCGGCCTGACCAGGTGGTTGTTCAGCGACCGGGCGGCGGCCTGGATGTTGGCCACCCGCGGCAGACAGCAGTCATAGGACGTCGTGAACCGGCCGGCTTCCTCCGTGATGCCCATCTTCAGCGCGTCCTCGTCGGTCACGGCCGGCTGTCCGTCGGTCAGGGTCACCGGCACCCTACGGCTCGGGCCTTCGAGGGCCGCGAGGACGTCCGAGGCCAGCCGGTCGGTGTCCACTCGCTTGCCGGGCCGGCCGTGGACCAGGCTGGGCCGGCCGCGCACGATGGCGAAACCGGCGTCGCGTGCCGCCTGCCCTGGATCGACGAGTTGCCGTTCCAGACCGGCCACCGCCTTGGCGGCGTCGAAGTGGGGCCGCAGGGCATGGCCGTCCGGCGCGAAGGTGAGGTTCTCGGCGATGGCGGCGGGAGGGATCTGCACCGACCTGGCGCCGTTGGTCAGCGTGATCGGCCCGGCGACCGCGTCCTTCGCCAAGGCCAGCGCGCGGTGCACCGCGCCCTTGGTCACCTGAGGGGCTTCCTTGACCATCGCGGCCACGACCATGACATCCGGGCTGAGGTACGCCTCCTGGATGTCGAGGGCGACGGCCGTCCGGTCGATCCTGTGTCCCGCCCTCGGGTAGATCGGCACAGGGGTCAGTCCCTTGAACGCGACGCCACCCTCCTGCGCCGGGTTCTCGAGGTAGGCGGCGACGTCCTTGGACACGGCCGCCGCGAGCTTCTCCCGATCGACCGAGATGACGGGCTTGATCTCACGGCCGCCGGTGAGCGAGGCCCACACGTCCCCGGGGCTCGGAAAGCCGCTGGAGGCCTGCCGTACGGTGGCTTCCACGTCGAGTTGCAGGCCGGCGTCCTCCGGGTTCACCGTCAGCCGGCGCGCCGCCTGCCGCACGATGATGGGCGCCCTCATCTGGCCGTACAACCTCTCGCGGAGGGTCAGCATCGCGTCCGCCGTGGTCCGCCCCCCGATGTCGACGCCGAGGACCGTGGTGCCGGACACCACCCGGCCGGCCATGGAGACGGCAGGCACGAGGTAGAGGGCGAGAAGCAGCACCGAGAGGATGATCAACGCGTAGCGGCCCGTGCGGCTCTTGGGTTCCGGTTCTGGATCGAAGGCGACGGCCGGCTCGTCCTTGACCGTCGTCTCCGCCATGGGCCATGGCTCCACGGGCCGAGGGGGCGGCGGCAGGCTGCTCTGGCGCGGGACGTGCGCCGCGGCGGGCGCCGGTTGGGGCGAGCGGTCACCGAAGATGTCGGCCGACACCCCGCGAGGAAGCGAGGCCGAGCCCGAACGCACCGGATGCTTCTTGGGCGGAGTGGGCGGAGGCACCGCCGCGAACGGATCCGTCGGCGGGTCGATGGACGCTCCGGCGTTCCGCACGCCTCGGTCTCCTCCGGCTCAAGGGCAACTCCGTTCAGTTAACCCTAAAGCAGCCCCCATTGGATATGTCACAAAACAACGACCTTTAAAAGCATCCAAACCGGCTGAACCCCTCGAAATCCCGAGCGTGATCATGCACAGGTTCCCGCGCGTGCCGCACGGCATGCGCAAAACGTGAGCCGTGATCATGCACGCTTTCCCACGCAAGCCGTACGGCGTGCGGAAACTTACGCCGTGATCATGCATGCGCGGGACCGTGACGGACGCGCGGGCGGATCCGGTGAAGATACGCGGCGGGGTTACGGGAATTACTCCGCCACGCCGAGCTTCTCGAGGATGAGCGCGCGGGCGCGGCCGGCGTCGGCCTTGCCGCGGCTGGCCTTCATCACGCCGCCCACGAGAGCGCCCGCGGCGGCGATCTTCCCGGACCGCACCTTGTCCGCCGCGTCGGCGTTGTCGGCCAGGACCTGGTCGATGATGGCCGACAGCTCGCCCTCGTCATTGACGATCCGCAGGCCGCGCTTCTCCACGACCTCGTCCGGCGTGCCCTCCCCGGCGAGCACGCCCTCCAGCACCTGGCGGGCGAGCTTGTCGTTCAGCGCACCCGAGGCCACCAGCTCGGTCACCCGGGCGACGTCAGCGGGCGCGATGGGCAGGTCCGCGAGAGCCGTACCGGACTCGTTGGCCCGGCGGGCCAGCTCGCCCATCCACCACTTCCGGGCGTCGGCCGCCGGAGCGCCGGCGGCCACGGTGGCCTCCACCAGCGAGAACGCGTCGGCGTTGTGCATCGCGGCCATGTCGAGGTCGGACACGCCCCACTCCGCCTGCAGACGCCTGCGCCGCACGGACGGCAGCTCCGGCAGCGCGGCCTTCAGCGAGGCCACCCACTCGCGGTCAGGGGCGATCGGCAGCAGGTCGGGCTCCGGGAAGTACCGATAGTCCTGCGCCTCCTCCTTCGACCGGCCGGACGTGGTGGTCCCGGTGTCCTCGTGGAAGTGGCGGGTCTCCTGGATGATCCGGCCGCCGTCGGCGAGGATGGCCGCCTGGCGCTCGATCTCGCCCCGGACGGCCCGCTCGACGCTGCGGAGAGAGTTGACGTTCTTGGTCTCGGTGCGGGTGCCCCACTCCGAGGATCCGCGCGGCATCAGGGAGACGTTGACGTCGCAGCGCAGAGAGCCCTCCTCCATCCGGACGTCGGAGACGCCGAGGGCGCGCATCAGCTCGCGCAGCTCCGTGACGTACGCGCGGGCGACCTCGGGCGCGAGCCGGTCGGTGCCCTCGATGGGCTTGGTGACGATCTCGACGAGCGGGATGCCGGCCCGGTTGTAGTCCACGATCGAGTAGTCGGCGCCGTGGATGCGGCCGGTCGCGCCGCCCACATGGGTGGACTTGCCGGTGTCCTCCTCCAGGTGGACCCGCTCGATCTCCACCCGGACCGTCTTGCCGTCCACCTCGACGTCCAGGTAGCCGTTGGTGCACAGCGGCTCGTCGTACTGGCTGATCTGGTAGTTCTTCGGCATGTCCGGATAGAAGTAGTTCTTCCGGGCGAAGCGGCACCACTCGGCGATCGAGCAGTTCAGCGCGAGACCGATCCTGATCGTGGACTCGATCGCCTGGGCGTTGGCCACCGGCAGCGAACCGGGCAGCGCCAGGCAGACGGGGCACACGTGGGTGTTCGGCGGTCCGCCGAACGTGGTCGGGCAGCCGCAGAACATCTTCGACTCCGTGCCGAGCTCGACGTGCGTCTCCAGCCCCAGCACCGGCTCGAAGCGCTCCAGCGCCTCGTCGTACGGCATGAGCGTCTCAGTGCTGCTCACAGGTAACCAAGTCCCTTCAAAGCGTTCCTCGCGTCTGCGACCCACTCCGCGTACGCGGGCACCTGGGCGAGAACGGCGAGGTCGATGTTTCGAGCGATGAAATCGAAATAGTCACGGACGGGCTTCCCACGCCGTGGAGCGACGTTGGCAAGGGCCCTCTTCGGGTCGGAGACCTTCTCCACGTCTCGGGGGCGATCCGGAAGCCGGTCGAGAGCGCTTCCGCTCAACCTGCCCCACACCGCTCGATCCGCCAGGAGCCAGGCCTCGGTCTCCCGGAGCGGCACCATGGGGATCACCGGCATCGGCAGCCGCGAATCACCGGCGATCCGGTCCGCCTTGTCGCGTTCCCTATGGTCATTGTGCACGAAGAGCAGGTGGCAGTCGGCCGCAAGCTCCGCCAGCGCGTCGACCACCCGCTCGTGATCGAGGATGGACCGGCACGCGGCGATTTCCGTGCCCTCGACGTCCACGGCGCACCGGGACGACTCAGTGGTCAGGTCGCGAAGCTGCCGGGAAATCACGATGCCGAGGAAGATCTCATCCGTCTCCCCCTCCGCGACGAGTCCGGGAACCAGTGGCCGGCTCATGAGGCCTGCCCCACCGCGCTGAGGTATTTGCGGACCTGCCTCGGCGACACGAAGGTGCCGGGCTCGCCCTCCGCTCGCACCGGCTTGGCCACGGTCACCCGCGAGATCCTGTCATTGTCGGGGTCGACGCGTACGGCGGTGTCGAGGAAGACCAGCGCGTCCGGCCGGAGCCGGTAGAGCTCGGAGACGACCACCGGAGAGTGGGTGGTCAGAATCACCTGCCGCAAGGGCTGGTCGACGCAGCCGGGATCGTTGAGATCGGTGACCCTGTGCTGGATCCTCCTGAGCAGCTCCGCCAGGCGGCTGGGGTGGAGGCCGTTCTCGATCTCCTCGATGAGCAGCACTCCCGCGTGGTCCGGGTCGTGCAGAGCGGCCAGCAGTGCGATCACCCGGAGGGTGCCGTCGGACAGCAGCGTGCTCGGCACGGGGCCCTGCCCGTCCGTATGGATCTCGAAGGTCCACTCCCGCCGCCGCTCGTCGAGCACGGGCTCGATCTTCAGGACATCGGGGATCAGCGCCACGAGGTCCACGAGGAGCTCCTCGATCGCCCCTCGCGCCGCCAACCGTCCGAGGACCGCGCCGAGATTGCTCCCATCCGCCCGGAGAGGCCCGTTGTCCGCCGCGGACGACCAGTCCCGCAGGCGCTCGGGGTCGGGCTGGTGCAGCCGCCAGGAGGCGAGCTCCGATTCCAGCAGCCGGATGTACCGCCGGGCATCGGCGTCCTCGACGGAGGACAGTATCCGGCGAAGCTCGGCCTGCGCCTCCTCCTGCTGGTCGGCCACCCATACCGGCAGTCCCGTGAGGGCGTTGACGGATGGCCCGTGAGTGAGACCGAGCGACTCAGGACCGCCGTCGTCCCCCAGTTCGGCACCGTTCCGGTACGAGGTGGCGAGGAGGCCACGCCCGAACTGGGTGAGAGCGTAGGCCCGGATCCCAAAACGGCTCACCGGCCGCCCCTTGCTCACCTGGTGGAACAGCTCGTGCGGCCGCCCGCGCCGGGAGGACAACAGGGGGTCGTCGCTGTCCCAGCCTGAGTGGGCCAGGTAGTACAGGGCGTCGAAGAGGTTCGACTTGCCGCTGGAGTTGGGGCCGACGAGGGCGAGGAACGGCGGCACGTCGAGCTTGAAGTCCAGGAAGGATTTGAAGCCGTCGATTTCGATGCGGGTGATCATGCCGCCGTTCCTCCCCTCTCAGAGCCGGGGCCTACAGGGCCGGGGCCTTGGCGAGCAGCGGGCCGCCCCAGCGGCCCTCGAAGGCCCGCTCCACGGCCGCGCCCACGCGGTAGCACCGGTCGTCGCCGAGCACGGGCGCCATGATCTGCAGACCGACCGGCAGGCCGTCCTCGTCGGCCAGGCCGCACGGCACCGAGATCGCCGCGTTGCCCGCGAGGTTGCTCGGGATCGTGCACAGGTCCGCGAGGTACATCGCCATCGGGTCGTCGGCGCGCTCGCCGATCGGGAACGCCGTCGTGGGCGTCGTCGGCGAGATCAGCACGTCGACCTGGTGGAACGCCGCCTCGAAGTCCCGGGAGATCAGCGTGCGGACCTTCTGCGCCTGGCCGTAGTAGGCGTCGTAGTAGCCCGACGACAGCGCGTAGGTGCCGAGCATGATGCGCCGCTTGACCTCGGGACCGAAACCGGCTGCCCGGGTGAGCGCCATGACCTCCTCGGCGCTGCGGGTGCCGTCGTCCCCGACGCGCAGGCCGTACCGCATGGCGTCGAAGCGGGCGAGGTTGGACGAGCACTCCGAGGGCGCGATCAGGTAGTACGCCGGGAGCGCGTAGCCGAACGCCGGGCAGGAGACCTCGACCACCTTGGCGCCGAGCGACTCAAGCAGGTCGACGGCCTCGTGGAACCGGGCGAGCACGCCCGGCTGGTAGCCGTCCCCGCCGAACTCCTTGACGACGCCGACCCGCAGCCCGGCCACGTCGGCCTGCCGCGCGGCCTCGACCACCGGAGGCACCGGCGCGTCGATCGAGGTCGAGTCGAGGGCGTCGTGGCCGGAGAACGCCTCCTGCAGGAGCGCCGCGTCGAGCACGTTGCGCGCGAACGGCCCCGGCGTGTCCAGCGACGACGCGAAGGCGATCAGCCCGTAGCGGGACGATCCGCCATAGGTCGGCTTCATGCCCACGATGCCCGTGACCGCGGCCGGCTGGCGGATCGAGCCGCCGGTGTCGGTGCCCGTGGACAGCGGCGCCTCGTAGGAGGCGACGGCGGCCGACGAGCCGCCCGACGAGCCGCCGGGGATGCGGGACAGGTCCCACGGGTTGTGGGTGGGCCCATAGGCCGAGTTCTCCGTGGAGGAGCCCATCGCGAACTCGTCCAGGTTGGTCTTTCCGAGGATGACCAGACCGGCCTCGCGGAGGCGGCGGGTCACGGTCGCGTCGTACGGCGGGCGCCAGCCTTCGAGGATCTTCGATCCGGCGGTGGTCGGCATGTCGGAGGTCGTGAAGACATCCTTGTGCGCGATCGGCACGCCCGCCAGCGGGCCGAGCTTCTCGCCCCGGGCGATGCGCTCGTCGACCGACCGGGCCTGCGCGAGCGCCGACTCGGCGTCCACGTGCAGGAACGCGCTGACCTTGGAGTCCACCTCGGCGATGCGGTCCAGGTGGGCCTGGGCGACCTCGACGGCGGACGCCTCGCCGGAGGCGATGAGCTTCCCGAGCTCGGCGGCGGTCTTGTGGATCAGGCTCATGCGGACTCCTCACCCATCAGAGTGAAGGCTCGGTGGCTCATGCTTCCTCCCCGAGGATCCGCGGCACGCGGAAACGGTCGTCCTCGACGGCGGGGGCGCCCGAGAGGGCCTCCTCCGGCGACAGGCTGGGCCGTACCTCGTCGGGACGGAACACGTTGGTCAGCGGCAGCGCGTGCGAGGACGGCGGGATGTCGTCGGCCGCGACCTCCGCGACGCGGGCGACCGCGCCGACGATCTGGTCGAGCTGGGCGGCGAAGTGGTCGAGCTCCTCGTCGGCCAGCGCCAGCCGGGACAGCCGGGCGAGGTGAGCGACCTCGTCGCGGGTTATGGCGGACATGAGTCGTCGAACCCGTTTCGTGGATGGAGATTGGACTTTCCCATCCTAGGGCTCGTCTCCGAGCACGACCGACTCATTAAGCCCGGTCAGCAAGCCCCGTCATCAAGCCCCGTCATCAAGCCCTGCCAGAAGGCCCCCGTCTTAGGTCCTGTCGCCAGGCCGGGTGGTTCAGCGGGGCGCGAGCCGTGCGTCGTCGTCCACGCGGGCGGTGAACGCGGGGCTCAGGCGGGATCGCAGCCAGACGGTCGTCTCGGCGGCGGGCATGGGCTTGGCGAGCCACCAGCCCTGGCCGGCGTGGCAGCCCATGTCGCGCAGGCGTGTCGCGATCTCCGCGTTCTCGACGCCCTCGGCGACCGACCTCAGGCCGAGCGAGCGGACCAGATCGATGATCGAGCGGACGATCCGCTCGTCGTCGGCCGACTCCCCGAGCCGCCGGATGAACGAGGCGTCGATCTTCACCTCCGACACCGGCAGCCGCTGGAGGCGCACCAGTGACGAGTATCCGGTGCCGAAGTCGTCGAGCGAGAGCTGGACGCCCAGCCCGGACAGCGTCCGGATGGTCTCCGCGCTGTAGGCCTGGTCGGTCATCAGGATGCGCTCGGTGACCTCCAGCACGACGGCCTCCGCGGGCACTCCGAGCTTCGCCAGCCCGGCTTCGAGCTGGTCGGGAAGGCCGGAGTCGAGCAGGTCGCGGGCCGACACGTTGACCGAGACCGGCACGGCGAGCCCGGCGTGCCACCAGTCGGCCGCCTGCTCCAGCGCCTTCTGGATCACGTGCTGGGTGATCTCGCGCATCAGGTAGGACTGCTCGGCGAGTGGGATGAACTCGACCGGCGAGACCGGCCCGCGGACCGGATGCCACCACCGCAGGAGCGCCTCCACCCCCTCGACCTGGCCGTTGTCGAGGCTGACCTTGGGCTGGTAGTGAAGGTCGAGCTCGCCCGCGTCGATGGCCCTCCTCAGATCGCCGAGCAGGCTCAGCCGCTCCGGCGAGTTGCGATCCTTGCCCGGGAGGTAGAACTCGACGCCCGTACGGCCCTCTTTGGCGAGGTACATGGCCACGTCGGAACGTTGCATCAGCAGCTCGAAGTCGGGCGCGTGGTCCGGGTAGAGCGCGATGCCGATCGAGGCGTCCAGGTCGAACGTCATGCCCTCCAGGCGGACCGGCTCGGTGAGCGCCACCCGCAGCCGGGAGGCGACCTCCTTGGCCGCGTGCGCGTCCCTGATGGACGGCAGGAGCACGGCGAACTCGTCGCCGCCGAGGCGGGCCACGACGTCCCCCGGCCGCACGCTGTGGGTGAGGCGGTGGGCGACGATCTGGAGCAGCCGGTCCCCCACTGGATGGCCCAGCGTGTCGTTCACCTCCTTGAACCGGTCGAGGTCCAGGAGCAGCAGGCCGACCCGCTCGTTCGGCCTCGCCTCGGCCAGCGCCTCCTCGGTCCGGAGGATCAGCATCTTCCGGTTGGGCAGGCCGGTGAGCCCGTCGTGGGTGGCCTGGTGGTCGCGGCGCAGCGACAGCGTGGCCGTGAAATGGACGGCCGTCAGGGGCGCGACGAACAACGGCACCAGGGCCGACGAGTGCGCCATCACGACGGCGACCAGCGGCGCGAGGCCGAGCAGCGCGCCATAGACGAGGGCCTGCGGCCCGATCGAGGCCCTGACCACCCGGAGCACCGGCCTGCGCTCGTGCAGCGCGACCGCGGAGCAGACCAGCGACGCCCTGACCGCGAAGTACGCCGAGCCGGCGAGGACGATGGCGGGGATGTCCACGCCGTCCGGAGTCCAGGGCGAGGCGGGCCGCGGATGGATCCCGAACGCGCCGAGGGTCACGGCGGCGGCCGTGCAGGCCAGCGTCACCTGACCGATGTTGAACATCACCCGATGCCAGGACCTGCGATGGACCAGGCCGCTCACGACCACCGCGACGGCCTGCAGGAGCGCGGCCGTCGGCAGGCCGTAGTGCATCAGCACGGCGAAGGTGAACATCGCCGACATCGGAGTGCCGCCGACCAGCGTCGAGGAGCTGACCATGACGGGCCGGAGCTCCCCCAGCACGACGAGGACGGCCAGCATCCAGAACAGCGGCGTCCGCCCCATCTCCGCCAACTCGGCCAGGCCCAGCCGTACCTGCGCGACGATGAGCGCGGTGAAGCCCACCGTGATGACCGCCGCGAGATAGGCCCACAGGGGCGACCCCGGACGTGGTCCCGTGTCCCGGGTGTCGGTCGAGCCCGCGGTCGCGGAAGGCGACATGAGGGACACAGCGATCTCGGGAGCCGGCACGAGACCATGGGACAGACCGATCCCTGAAGTCGGCATGAGACTGCGAAAAGAAGCCGTCATAGGTAAGAAACCCCCCAAGAGGTCACTATGGGAGGGTACGGCCTCTGGGCCACTTCGCGAAACCGATTGGGCACGGTCCGTTACGGTAGATTTCGAAAGATCAGTCGACATGGCAGCTGATATCAAGACGAAATGACGGCATGAAAAGCCATCAGGCCTGGTCCTCACGCCTTCGCGGTCGAGCTACGGGCGTCTCGGACCTCTCGGAAAGCCCACCGGCCTCTCGGAAAGCCCACCGGGAAGCCCGGCCGGCGAAGAGCCGAGGCCCGGCCATCGGGGGCTTCGCGCGGGCACGCGCCAGCGGCCCGAGCCGGCGCGGCTACTCCTCGGGCTTGACGGCCACGGCCTGAGCGGCTTCCGGGCCCTGATCGAGGAGGGTCCGGAAGCCCTGCTCGTCGAGGATCGGGACACCGAGCTTGACCGCCTTGTCGTACTTCGAGCCCGGACTCTCCCCGACGACCACGAAGCCGGTCTTCTTCGACACCGAGCTCGTCACCTTGCCGCCCCGGCTGGTGATGGCCTCGCTCGCCTCGTCGCGGCTGTAGGCCGCCAGCGTGCCGGTGACGACGAACGTGAGGCCCTCCAGCGTCCGAGGCCCCTGATCGGCGGGCGGCTCGTCCGCCATCTTGACACCGGCGGCTCGCCACCTGTCGACGATCTCGCGGTGCCAGTCGACCTCGAACCACTCCCTGACCGTGGCCGCGACCCGGGGGCCGATGCCTTCGACAGCGGCCAGCTCCTCCTCGGACGCGGCGGCGATCGCGTCGAGCGACCGGAACTCGTCGGCCAGCGCCCGGGCGGTCGGCGGACCGATGTGGCGGATGCTCAGCGCGACCAGCACCCGCCAGAGCGGCTGGGTCTTGGCCTTTTCGAGCTCCTCCAGCATCTTCTCGGCGTTCTTGCTCGGGACGCCGGCGATGGTGGCGAAGAACGACACGATCTTGGGCTCGCCGGTCTCGGGGTCGGTCTTCGGCAGGCCCGTCTCGGGGTCGCGCACGACCGACTTGATCGGCAGGAGCCGGTCGACCGTGAGGTCGAAGAGGTCCGCCTCGGTGCGGACCGGCGGCTCCTGCGGCGGTAGCGGCTGGGTGAGCGCGGTGGCCGCGACGTATCCCAGGCCCTCGATGTCGAACGCGTTGCGCCCGGCCGCGAAGAAGATCCGCTCGCGGAGCTGGGCGGGACAGGCACGCGCGTTGGGACAGCGCAGGTCGGCGTCGCCCTCCCGCTCGTAGGCCAGCTCGGTGCCGCATTCCGGGCAGAGCGTCGGCATCACGAACTCGCGCTCATGGCCGTCACGGAGATCCGCGACGGGCCCGACGATCTCCGGGATGACGTCGCCCGCCTTGCGCAACACCACCGTGTCGCCGATGAGCACGCCCTTGCGCACCACCTCGGACGCGTTGTGCAGGGTGGCCCGCTCCACGGTCGACCCGGCGACCACGATCGGCTTCATCACGCCGTACGGTGTGACGCGGCCGGTCCTCCCCACACCGACCTGGATGTCGAGCAGCTTGGTGGTGACCTCCTCCGGCGGGTACTTGAACGCGATCGCCCACCGGGGCGCCTTGCTCGTGGAGCCGAGCTGCCGCTGCACGGCGATCCGGTCGACCTTGACCACCACGCCGTCGATCTCGTATTCGGGGTCGTGGCGGTGCTCGCGGTAGTAGGCGATGAAGTCACGGATCTCGTCGAGCGTGTTGACCACCTTGTAGCGGTCGCTGACCGGGAGGCCGAAGGCCGCGAGCCGGTCGTAGGTGTCCGACTGGGCCGTGGGGGGCTTCGCGCCCTCCCACTTGCCGAAGCCGTGCACGATCATCCGGAGCGGCCGCTGCGCGGTGATCCGCGGGTCCTTCTGCCGCAGGGAACCGGCGGCCGAGTTGCGCGGGTTCGCGAACGGCTGTCTTCCCGCGTCCATGAGCTGCTCGTTCAGCCTCTTGAAGCCCTCGACGGGGAGGAAGACCTCGCCGCGCACCTCCAGCAGGTCGGGCACATCGTCCCCGGCCAGCCGCTGCGGCACGTCACGCAGGGTGCGGACATTGGGCGTGACGTCCTCGCCGGTGCGCCCGTCACCCCGCGTCGCGGCCCGGACGAGGCGGCCCTTCTCGTAGACCAGCGCCACGGCCAGCCCGTCGATCTTCAGCTCGCAGAGATAAGGACCCGGATCGGCCTCGATGAGCCGCTCCGCCCGCGCCTGCCAGCCCGCCAGGTCGGCGTCGCTGAACGCGTTGTCGAGACTTTCCATCCGCTGGAGGTGCGCGACCGCGGCGAACTCGGTCGAGATCGGCGCCCCGACCTTCTGCGTCGGCGAGTCGGGAGTCCGCAGGTCGGGATGTTCCTCTTCGAGCGCCCGGATCTCCCGCATCCACGTGTCGTACTCCGCGTCGCTCACCGTCGGCGAGTCGAGGACGTGGTAGCGCCAGTTGGCGTCCTCGACCAGCTCCGCCAGCTCCGCGTGCCGCTCCCGCGCCGCCGACGGCGCGCCCTCCAACTCGTTCAGCCGATCGCTCACGTCGCCCGTCTCCCCTCGTCAACCCAGAGAAACCGTATCGCCGACCACTGACAATCTTCCCTCCCGCATCGTGCTCAGGGTCTGTGCGCCCGGCTTCCCGTCCGAGTCTCCCCGGCTCGGGCCCAAGGAACGACCGGAACCGCACTCTCGGGGGGAGCCGCACCTCTTCGCGGGAGCCGTACCGAGGACGATGTACGGCTCCCGCGATCAGAGGCGGTCCGATCCAGGAGTACGGCAGGCCGCTTGCGGCCGGCTTTCATCCCCGCTGAACGGGAACGATCGCGGGCTCAGCCGCCCTGGGACCAGACGCCCTCCCATCCCGAGCACCTGCCGGTGACCTTGACGGCGGTTCCCCGGCAGACCTTGACCTTGGCGAAGAGCATGTAGCCCGCGTTCACCCGGAACGCGCGCGGCGTCGACTGGGAGCAGTTCTTGAAGGTCGCCGTCCGGTACTTCCCCTGGTCCGTCAGCCCTTGATCTTCGCCCACGAGGGACGGGCCTACTCCTGAGGGTCGTCCCGGAGCACGCGCGCCGCCTCCCGGCACGCGACCAGCGCCGCCCGGGCGTACTTCGGAGACGCTCCGGCGAGCCCGCATGCCGGGGTGAGCACGATCTGCTCGGCGAGCCGCGCGGGCGCGAACCCCAGGCGCCGCCACAGCCCGACCGCGGGCTTGGCCACCACTCCCACGTCGGGCAGGCGGGTGTCCGTGCCGGGCACGACTCCGAGAAACAGCGCCGTTCCGGCCTCGATCGCCTCGCCGATCCGGTCCTCGTCCGCGCGCCGCAGCAGCGACGCGTCGAGGGAGATCCCGCGCGCGCCCGCCGTACGGAGCACCCGGAAGGGCACGCCCGGCGCGCAGCAGTGCACGATCGGGAACACCCCCGCGTCAGCACCAGCCCGAGAACCCGCGGCACCGGCGGCAGCCCCGGCCTCAGCCGTCCCGACCCCGGTCAGGCCTCCCGGCCCGCCACGTGTCTCCGGCGTTCCGAACGCCTCCGGCATGCCGTATGGCTGCGGCACGCCGTTCCCCGGCCACGCGTCGGTGCGCTCAGCGGCCGGTGCGAGGGCCGACAGGACGGTGCGGAGCCGTTCCGCCGCGATGGCGGGCTCGACGGCGGCGAGCCGTCCGAAGCCGGACGCGGTCGGCACGGTCCCCGCGAGCACTCCCGGCAGCCCCGGCTCGTCGAGCTGCACGACCAGACGGGCCCCCGGAACCCTGCCGCGGACGTCCGCGACGTGCTGGGCCAGCCCTTCGGCCAGGGACTCAACCAGGTCACGTACGGCTCCCGCGTCCGCGAGCACCTTGTCGCCGTACCGCAGCTCGATCGCCCCGGCGAGCGTCCACGGGCCGCACACCTGGATCTTCAGCGGGCCCTCATACCCCTGGGCGGCCTCCTCCAGGCCGTCGAGATCGCGGCGCAGGTGGTCGCGGGCCCGCTTGGCGTCGCGGCCCGGCCGATCGGTGAGCCGCCACCCGGAGGGCTGGACCTCGACGGGCAGCTCCACGAGCAGCGACGCGCCCCGGCCGATCATGTCCGCGCCGACTCCCCTGTCGGGAAGCTCCGGAAGGTACGGCATGGGCAGCTCGCCGAAGGCCACCTGGAGCGCCGCCAGATGGTCCTCACCGGGGTACGACCCCACACCCGTGGCCGTGGCCCCGTCCCAGGGAAAGTCATTCACGAGGTCTAGCTTAGGGAACATGAAACTCACCAAACTCGGGCACGCGTGCTGGCGGCTGGAGAAGGACGGGTCGACGCTGGTCATCGACCCGGGGACCCTCAGCGTGGGCTCCCCCCTCGACGGGGCCGCGGCGGTGCTGATCACCCACGAACACTTCGACCACTTCGACGCCGAGCAGCTGAGGAAGGCGGGCCCCGGCCTGGAGGTGTGGACCTGCCAGGCCGTGGCGGACCAGCTCGGCGACATTCCGGCGAAGGTCCAGGTCGTGCGGGACGGCGACACCTTCAGCACCGCTGGATTCAGCGTGAAGGCGATCGGCGAATGGCATGCCCTCATCCGCCCCGACATACCGATCGGCCAGAACGTGGGCTTCCTGGTGGACGAGGAGGTCTTCTACCCCGGCGACGCGTTGACACCCCCCGCCGTGGAGATCCCCACGCTGCTCGCTCCGACGAACGCCCCCTGGCTGAAGCTTTCCGAACTCATCGAATACCTGCGCCTGGTCCGCCCGGCCCGGGCGTACTCCACGCATGACGGCCTGGTCAACGAGATCGGCCAGAAGCTGTACGGCAACTGGCTGGAAATGGAAGGTGAGACGCAGAAGGCTGAGTTCCGCCACATCTCGGTCGGCGACTCCGTCGAGCTCCCGTAGGACCCGATCAGGACCCGATCAGGACCCGATCAGGACCCGGCCAGGACCGTTCAGGCCGCCGAGGCGATCGTGGCGGAGCCGATGACCGTGTCGCCGTCGTACAGGACGGCGCCCTGGCCCGCCGCGACGCCCGTGGCCGGGGCGTCGAGCTCGATGTGCAGCGAGTCGCCCGAGAGCTGGGCGCGGCAGCCGTACACCTCGCCGTGCGCGCGCAGCTGCACCGTGCATGTGATCGGCTCGTACGGCTCCCGCACCGGGCCGTTCCAGATGGGCCGCTCACCCACGATGCTCCGGACTTCCAGGGACGTCCGGGGCCCGACGGTGACCGTGTTGGAGACCGGCTCGATCGAGAGCACGTAGCGAGGCCGTCCGTCGGCGGCCGGACGGTCGATGTGCAGGCCCTTCCGCTGCCCGACCGTGAAGCCGTAGGCGCCCTCGTGGCTGCCGACGACCTGCCCGGTGAGCGCGTCGACGATCGGCCCATCGGCGGCCCCGAGCCGCTCAGCGAGGAACGCCCGCGTGTTGCCGTCGGCGATGAAGCACACGTCGTGACTGTCGGGCTTGTCCGCCACGGTCAGTCCGCGGCGGGCGGCCTCGGCGCGCACCTCCGCCTTCGTGGAGTCGCCCAGCGGGAAGATCGCGTGAGAGAGCTGCTTGCGGGTGAGCACTCCCAGCACGTACGACTGGTCCTTGCCCTCGTCCACACTGCGCCGCAGGACGCCGCCGGAGAGCCGGGCGTGGTGGCCGGTGGCGACGGCGTCGAAGCCGAGCGCCAGCGCCCGGTCGAGCACCGCCTCGAACTTGATCTTCTCGTTGCAGCGCAGGCACGGGTTGGGCGTGCGGCCCGCGGCGTACTCGCTGACGAAGTCCTCGACCACGTCGCGGTGGAACCGTTCGGCCATGTCCCAGACGTAGAACGGGATGCCGATCACGTCGGCGGCCCGGCGGGCGTCGCGGGCGTCCTCGAGCGTGCAGCAGCCGCGGGCGCCGGTGCGGTAGGACTGGGGATTCGACGACAGCGCGAGGTGAACGCCGGTCACGTCGTGACCCGCCTCGGCGATCCGGGCGGCGGCCACGGCGGAGTCCACGCCACCCGACATGGCGGCGAGCACGCGAAGCCTCTGTGTGGGACTCATAACCCTTTGAGATTACCCGTACGGCGGGCAAGGCGGCTCAGCCTCGTCGGGCATCCGGGGGGAACATGCGCATGATCACGCCGCGTGTAGTCGCTCCTCACGCACCCGAGCCGGGAACATGTGCATGATCACGTCAGGAGGAGCGGCCGATCGGAGCGCTTCTCAGGAATGTGTGCATGATCACGCCGGAGGTGGTCGCGTTGGCACTGGGTGGGGCGGCCTGGGAGGATGCGTGGTCATGCGACTGTTCGGGCGCAAAAGCGAGCCGGTCGAGCCGGCGGAGGCCATTGACGACTTCTGGACCTGGTGGCGGGAGACCCGTCCCCGGATCGACGCGCATGTCGAGGCTGAGGAGGCGGAGGCGCTCGCGGAGCTGATCGGCGGCGCCGTCACGGCCCTGCACCCGGACCTCGTCTGGGAGATCGCGCCGGGCCGTACGGCGCGGCATGCCCTGGTGGTCAGCGCCTCGGGCGATCCCGAGTTGCGGTCCTTCGCCCACAGGTGGGCGCTCGCCGCGCCGGCGGCCGACGACCTCTGGGAGTTCCACCCCTCCCGCCAGGCCAACCCGCAGGCGGCGGAGCTCGCGGTCGAGGTCGGCGGGCGGGAGTTCGGACTGGAGGGGCTGGTGCTTGGCCTCCGCGTCCCGCCCGGCACGCCCCGCGTGGACGTTTCCGCCTTCCACCCGATATTTCCGGATATCGATGACGAGACCCGGATGGAAGCCACCCTCATCGCCCTCGACTGGCTGCTCGGGGAGGACGAGGTGGCCAGGTGGGTGGGCGACATCGTCGCGGCCGAGTTCGAGCCCATCGACGCCATCCCCGCGATCCACCTGCCGGCCGTGGTCGCCGACGTGGCCGGGGGATTCAAGGACGAGCAGTGGGCGTTGCTCGAAGGCCAGACGGCGACGGGCGGGCGCCTGATCGCCGCCGCGCGCTATCCCCTCCGCCCGGTCGACTACCCGCTGTTCGACCAGCACATCACGATCACTGTGCCGTACGAGCACTCCGACGAGGACGGGCTGCCCTCGGGGGCCTCGCTGCAGGGCCTCCGCGACTTCGAGGAGCGGCTCGCGGGCCGCCTGGGCAAGCTGGGCTCGGCCGTGCTGGCCGCCCATCTCAGCGCGGAGGGCAACCGGGTGCTGCACGTCTACGCCGACCCGGCGGGCGATTCCGCCCTCCTGCTGAAGGAGCTCGCCGGGACCTGGCAGGAGGGCCGCCCGCGCGTCGACGTGGAGAACGACCCGTCCTGGAGCGCGGTCGCCCACTTCCTGACCTGAGCTTCCGCCCGTCACCGGCGCCTCCGGAGTCCCGGGCACGGCCTCGCCCGTGGACTGGACTCACAGCACGGCGCACGGACTCACAGCGCGGCGCGGAGAGCCTGCGAGCGGCCCGCGGCGCGGCGGCTCAGGACAGGCCGGGCGTCAGAAGAGGCCGGGTGTCAGGAGAGGCCGGGTGTCAGGAGAGGCCCGCGCGGCGGGCGCGCTCGACGACGTGGCCGATGACCTCGGCCACGCGGTCGACGTCCGCCTCCGTCGAGGTGTGGCCCAGGGAGAAACGCAGCGAACCGCGGGCCCGCGCGCCGTCCTGCCCCATCGCCAGCAGCACGTGGGACGGCTGCGCCACGCCGGCCGAGCAGGCGGAGCCGGTCGAGCACTCCACTCCCTTGGCGTCCAGCAGCATGAGCAGCGCGTCGCCCTCGCAGCCCGGGAACGAGAAGTGCGCGTTCCCCGGCAGCCGCTCGACGGGATGGCCGTTGAGGATCACGTCCGGAACGGCCTGCCGTACGCGATCGATGAGGTCGTCGCGCAGAACGGACAGCCGCTCGGCGATGGCCGGGCGGCGCTCCACCGCGGCGTGGACGGCCGCCGCGAACCCTGCGATGGCCGGCGCGTCGAGAGTGCCCGACCTGATGTCACGCTCCTGGCCTCCGCCGTGGAGCACGGGCACCGGGTCGACCCCGCGGGCCAGCAGCAACGCCCCGGTCCCGATGGGGCCGCCCACCTTGTGCGCGGAGACGGTCATGGCGTCGACCCCCGACTCCGCGAACGACACCGGGAGCTGGCCGACGGCCTGCACGGCGTCGGTGTGGAACGGGATGCCGTGGTCGTGCGCGATGGCGGCCAGCACGCGGACCGGCTGGATGGTCCCGACCTCGTTGTTGGCCCACATCACGCTGACGAGCGCGACGTCGCCGGGGTCGCGGGCGATGGCGGCGCGCAGCGTGTCGGGGTGGACCCGCCCGTGCTCGTCGACCTCCAGGAGTTCGACCTTCGCGCCGTGGTGGTCCCCCAGCCAGTGCGCCGGGTCGAGAGCGGCGTGGTGCTCCACCGCGCTGATCAGGATCCTCGGCCGCTTCCTCGCCCAGAACAGGCCCTTGATGGCCAGGTTGTCGGCTTCGGTGCCGCCCGCTGTGAACACGACCTCGCTGGGCCGGGCGCCGAGCGCGCACGCGATGGTCTCGCGGGACTCCTCCACCACCCTGCGCGTGCGACGGCCGGTCGCGTGCAGGGACGAGGCGTTGCCGACCTGACCCAGCTGTGCGGTCATGGCCTCGATCGCCTCCGGCAGCATCGGCGTGGTCGAGGCATGGTCCAGATACGCAGTTCCCACGGCCCCTCCCAGATTCGCCCGGCGAACCAAGCGTATCCGTGCCGCGGAACGATGCCATCCCCCGGATTGGACGACTCAACCGTCCAGACGGTACAGTAAGCCCATGAGGAGGGATGAGCTACTTGACGCGGCGGAATGCCTGCTGGAGGACCAGGGGGCACAGGGTCTGACCCTGGCCGCGGTCGCCCAGCGCGCCGGCGTCAGCAAAGGTGGCCTCCTCTATCACTTCAGCAGCAAGGAAGCCCTGATCAAGGCCATGATCGAGCGCCTGATCGCAGAGTTCGACGCGCTGATCGAGGCCCAGCAGGAGAGCAACTACACGAGGGCCTACCTCAAGGCGACCTTCGAGGCCGTCGAGAGCGGCCGGCTGCGACGCTGGGCGGTGGTCACCGGCGCGGCCGGAGACCCGGAGCTCCTGGTGCCGCTGCGGGACGCGATGACCAGGTGGCACCGCCACGGCCTGGATGACGAGCCCGACCCGACGATGTCCCAAATCGTGCGCCTGGCGTGCGAGGGCGTCTGGGACGTCGCCACTCACTGTTCGTCGATCGTCGACTACGCCGAGGTCCGGCGCCGCCTGCTCGACCTGCTCTAACTCCGCTCTGACTCCGTTCTGGTGGTCGCCCCATCCGGCTCACGGCCGGAAGGGCGACCTGCTGTTGTCTGCCCGCTTCACCCGACTCGAAAACCCTGAAAACCTTTGAGACACCCCTGGAAAGGAACCCGTGATGACCCGCGCCCTGAGGACGGCACGTTTCGGCGCCATCCTCACCTTCGTTCTGGCCGGCCTAATGTGTGGGACGTTCACCGTGCGCCTTCCGGCGCTGGCTGACAAGCTCCAGTTGTCGGAGTCGTCGGTCGGCGTCGCCCTGCTCGCCTGGGGGCTCGGCGCGCTGTTGACCATGCAGGTGATGCGCGTCGTCATGGCGCGGGTCGGCAGTCGCGGCGTCCTCCGGGCCGGGGCCCCTCTCTGCGCCGCCGCGCTGGCGCTCGTCGCCTTCGCGCCGTCCTTTCCGGCCGTGATGGTGGCCGCGACCCTGTTCGGCATGGCCTTCGGCGCGGTCGACGTCGCTATGAACGCCCAGGGCTCGGTGGTCGAGCGCGCCTATGGCCGGTCGCTGATGAGCGGCATGCACGCCGGCTGGTGCGTGGGCGCGATCTCGGCGGGACTTCTCGGCACCGCGGCCATCGCCGCCGGGCTGTCCCTCACCGCCCACCTCACCGTCGTCGCCCTGGGCTCGCTGCCGCTGACGCTCGCCCTCAGCCGCACGTACCTGCCGGACGGCCGCACCTCCCAGCCGGATTCCGCCGCCGCCCGGGCGAAGGCCCCGCGGGCGAGGCTGCCGCGCGTGGTTTACCTGCTCGGCGCGATCACCTTCGGCGCGTTCATGGTCGAGGGCGCCGTGGCGGACTGGAACGGCCTCTACCTGCGTGGCACGCTCGGCGCCCCCGAGGCGCTCGCCGCGCTCGGCTACCCGGTGTTCGAGGCCGGCATGCTCATCGCGCGGCTCTCCGGAGACCGGCTTCGCGGCCGGTACGGCGCGCGCGGCCTGATCGTGGCCTCCGGCGCGGCCACGGCCGCCACGTTCCTGGTGGTCATCGTGGCGCCGTCGGCCCTGGCCGCAGTCACGGGCATGTTCTTCGTGGGGCTCGCGGTGGCGACGATCTCTCCGATGGCGCTCTCCCTGGCGGGCACCGCCACGGCCGACCCCGGCCCGGCGATCGCCCAGGCGGGCGCCATGGGATACGCGGGCCTGCTGCTCGGTCCGGTCGTGATCGGGTTCCTGTCGTCCGCGACGTCGATGCGGGCCGCGCTGGTGACCGCCGTCGTCCTCGGCGTCCTCGTCGCCGTGGTCGCCCGGCTCCTCCCCAGGTCCCGTACGGCCCCGCTCGCGCTGGAGACCCGCATGGACGCCGCCCTTATGAAGGAGGACGGCGTCGAGAGCCACCGTCTGCCCATGGCGGCCTGAAAGCGCCCAGGCATGAGCACCCCCGGCCGCGCCCCATCTCGGACGCGGCCGGGCGGCGTCTTCCCACCTGGCCGCTTCCTACCTGGCCGCTTCCCGCCTGACCGCGCGGCCCTCGTCCACGGGCGCGCCGAGTTCCCCGTTCATGGCGCCGGATGCCCGCCCGCTGAGGCGGCGGGGTGACATTTGTCCCATCGAAGGACGTACATCGCGTTCTGTCGCCACAAGAGCTGATTTGGCAAGCTCTAACGCGTGAAGATCCAGCCGCTCCCCCGCGTCACCGTGATCGTGTTCCTGATCACCGCCGTACCCAGCCTGCTGCAGCTCTTCTCCCCCTCGCTGCTGACCACCTTCGAGAGAGACCCGTCTCTCGTCGGCTCGGGCGAGTGGTGGCGGCTGGCGACCTCTCTCGTGGTCCAGGACGGCGGCCTGATCGGCACCGCCTTCAACCTCGTGAGCCTGGCCGGCCTCGGCCTGCTGGCCGAGCGGGCCCTCGGTCCGGCGAGGTGGCTGGCGCTCTACCTGGCCGGGGCCGTCGCCGGGCAGGTGGCGGGCATGCTTTCCGGCGCCCCGGGAGCGGGCAACTCGATCGCGGTGTGCGGCCTCGCGGGGGGCCTGCTGGCCGCCTTCGCGCTCGCCCGGGCCGACCGTCTCGCTGGCTCGGTGGCCGCCTTCTACTCCGTGGTGATCCTCACGACGGCGTTCGGCCACTCGACCGCCGGGCTCATCGCGACCGTGGCGGTCGCGACGGCGGGAACGCAGCTCATCGCCCATCGGGATCGGCTCCCGCGCTGGGTGTTCCCGCTGCCGGGGCTCGCCGCCGGGGTCGTTCTCTCCGCCCTCGGCGACCTGCACGGCCCGCCGCTTCTCGCCGGCCTCGTCATCGGGGCCGTCCTCGCCCGCGCCGGCTCCCCTAGCCCCAAGGTCCGTACGGCCGGCTGAACAGGGAACGCGAGAGCCGTACGGGATCTGGACATGCCGGAGCGGCGCCGCACGGAAAGGTGCGGCGCCGCTCCAGGTGTTGCTACTTGCGCTTCTCGATCTCTTCGGTGAGCTGCGGGACGATCTGGAACAGGTCGCCCACGACGCCGAAGTCGGCGATCTCGAAGATCGGCGCCTCGGCGTCCTTGTTGATCACCACGATGGTCTTCGAGGTCTGCATGCCGGCCCGGTGCTGGATGGCGCCGGAGATGCCGGCCGCGATGTAGAGCTGCGGCGACACCGTCTTGCCGGTCTGGCCGACCTGGAACTGGTGGGGGTACCAGCCGGCGTCGGTGGCGGCACGCGAGGCGCCGACCGCCGCGCCGAGGGAGTCGGCGAGCTTCTCGATGATCGAGAAGTTCTCGCCCGAGCCCACTCCGCGGCCACCGGAGACCACGATCGCGGCCTCGGTGAGCTCGGGGCGAGCGCCCTTCTCCTGCTTGACCCGCTCGACGACCTTCGCGGCGCGCGCGGCGTCGGAGAAGGCGACGTCCACCTTCTCCTCGGCGCCCGCGCCCGCGGTGGCCACGGGAGCGGTGGAGTTGGGGCGCACCGCCACGATCGGGGTGCCCTTGGTCACGCGGCTCCGCACGTTGACGCCGCCGCCGAAGATGGACTGGTCGGCGACGAAGCCCTCGCCCAGGCCCACCGCGTCGGTGATCACACCGGAGTCGGTCTTGATGGCCAGGCGGCCCGCGATCTCCTTGCCCTCGGCCGTGGCGGCGACGAGCACGGCGGCCGGGGACCGCTCAGACACGAGCTGGGCCAGCAGTTCGGCCTTCGGCGCCACCACGTAGTCGGCGATCTCCTCGCCGGCGGCGACGTAGACCTTGTCGGCGCCGTACTCGGCGAGCTTGGCCTTGGCGGCGTCCGAGTAGCCGGGACCGGCCCAGACCGCGGACGGCTCGCCCAGCGACCGGGCCAGCGTCAGCAGTTCGAGGGTGACCTTCTTGACGTCACCGTCGACGTGCTCGACGAGAACCAGAATCTCACTCATCCCAAGCCCCTCAGATGAACTTCTTCGACGCGAGGAACTCGGCGGCCTTGGCGCCACCGTCGCCCTCGTCCTTGACCACCGTGCCCGCCGCACGAGGCGGAGCGGCGGCGAACTCCACGACCTCGCTCCAGGCGCTCGCCAGGCCGACCTGGTCGGCGGAGATCTCCGCGTCGGCGATGCCGAGCGTCTCGACCGGCTTCTTCTTGGCGGCCATGATGCCCTTGAAGGACGGGTACCGCGGCTCGTTGATCTTCTCGACCACGGACACGACGGCGGGCAGCGAGGCCTCCACCTTGTCGAAGCCGTAGTCGGTGATGCGCTGGATCGCGATGGCCGACCCGTTCACCTCGACCTTGTTGGCCAGGGTGAGCTGGGGAGTGCCCAGCCGCTCGGCCAGCATCGCGGCGAGCACGCCGGTGCGGGCGTCGGTGGACTCCGAACCGAGGATGACCAGGTCGAACCCGATCTTCTTCAGCGCCTGCGCCATGGCGTAGGAGGTCGACAGGGCGTCCGAGCCGTGCAACGCGTCGTCGCTCAGGTGGACGGCCTTGTCCGCACCCATGGCCAGGGCCTTGCGGATGGTCTCGGTCGCCTTGGCGGGGCCCATGGTGAGAACGGTCACCTCTCCCCCGTGGGCCTCCTTGAGCCGCAGTGCCTCCTCGACCGCGTACTCGTCGAGCTCGTTCACGACGCCGTCGGCGGCGTCGCGGTCGAGCGTCTTGTCATCGGACCTCAGCTTGCGCTCGGTCGCCGTGTCGGGGACCTGCTTCACGCAGACGACGATGTTCATGGCCGGTGGCCGACCTCCCCTTTCCGTACGGCTGACGCCGCGGTATTCGGTACGTGCCCGTGGGGTACGGACACGTGCTGCAAGACTGCCAGGCGCTCGTAAGCGTAATGACAGCGGGTGGCCCGGGTGATGCAGCGCTCCCTGGTCCCCCACGCCATGTTACCCACGAGTAGCTTAGGCGCAAACCTCCGGTCACCTACGGCCCGGGCAACGTGACGTAGCCCATACCCGAAGCCATGCCCGAAGCCCGCATCCGAAGCTCGGGGCCGGCCCACCGGAAGTCCCGCCGCGCTCCACGATACCGAACTATGTTCCAGATCCATCCCTCCCCCCACCGCGGCCGCTTACCGACACTCCGTGGTCCCCTGGAGCCTCGCCAGGCGGCGCAGAGTGCCCAGGGCCAGCGACTGGTCGAGCGGCAGGGCCATCCACGAGGTCAGCAGGGAGTCGCGGCCGAACAGTGCTTCCCGTGCTCATGGCGTCCCTGGACGACCACATGGGCGACCCCTGGGAGAACGCCTTCCGCGACCACCTCAGGCACCGCGCACGGGAGATCGGCCCCGAGGTGGTCGCCATCGGCCCATGGTGGCAGGGGGACGGACAGCACCAGATCGACGCGGTGGCGCTCAGTGGCAGGTCGAGGACTCCCGTCCTCGCCGGCGAGGCGAAGAAGGTGAACGCCGGCCGGCTCAAGGCGGACCTCGCCTCCAAGGCGGCCCACCTGACCAAGACCCCTGGGGACCTCCGCTACGCCGTCGCCGCCAGGCAGACCATCGTCAACGCGGACGCGAAGACCCTCTGTGTCACCGCCGCGGAGGTCTTTCCTTAGGTCTAGCTGGAGGTCTAGCTGGAGGTCTAGCTGGCGAAGACGAGGGCGATGAGGAGGAACAGGACGGTGCCGACGGCGAAGAGGAGGGTCGTAGTGCTGAACAGCGTGCTCAGCAGGGCCCACACGGCGACGACGCCGACTCCGCCCATGGCGTCCACGATCACCCGCGACCGCGACTTGGCCAGCAGGCCGAGCCCCACGTCGATCACGACGACCGTGCCGTACAGCGCGAGCAGCAGGAGCGAGACCTCCGGTAGGTAGCGGCGGGCGGCGGCGGCGAACAGGCCGACGACCACGCTGGAGCCGAGCACCCAGCGGCGGTGCAGCTTCGCGCGATGCCGGGCGCGGGCGTCCTCGATGGATCGCTTCCTGTCGCCGGGCCTCCACTCGCGGGTGCGGGCGTCGGCGACCGATCCCATGGCGGTCACCTCGGCGTCGCGGAGACGGTCGAGCGGGTGCCGTACGCCCGGAAGAGGCTCGAAGTGATGTCCGCCCTGCGAGGCGGGCTCGAAGTGATCGGCATGAGCCGGCAGATGGACCGGCTTCCCCCACCCCGTCTCCGCACGAGACCGGGAGGGCTTGGCCAAGGGCGGCGCGACGACGCCGAGGCGGGCGGAGAGCTGCGGTGCTGTCGGCCGCTCGGCGGGATCGGTCCGCAGGCACTCCGCCAGCAGCGGCCCTAGCCAGGAGGGGACGCCGGACAGGTCCGGCTCGCGGTGGACGACCCGGTAGGCGATCGCCGCCGCCGGTCCGGTCCCGTACGGCTGCCGCCCCGACGCGGCGAAGGCCAGGGTCGCCGCCAGGGCGAACACGTCGGACTCCGGCCCTGCGTCGTGGCCTTCCAGCACCTCCGGGGCCAGATAGCCGGGGGTGCCGACGACCGCCCCCGACGCCGTGACGGAGGCGGACTCCAGCGCGCAGGCGATCCCGAAGTCGATCACGTACGGCTCGCTGTCGGCGATGATCACATTGGCGGGCTTGAGGTCCCGGTGGACGACCCCGGCCCCGTGGATGCACTCCAGCGCCTCGGCCAGGCCCCGCGCCAGCCGTACGAGATCGTCGTCGCGGACCGGGCCGTCCGAGGCGATCACCGTGCTGAGCGCGCGGCCCTGGACGTAGCGGGTGACGATGTACGGCCGGGGCCCGGTCAGCGAGGCGTCGAGGATCTCGGCGACGTGGGGGCCGCGCACCCGCCGCATGGTCTCGACCTCGCGCGCCAGCCGCGTGAGCGCGAAGGCGTCGGAGGCGACGTGCGGGAGGAGCACCTTGACGGCGACGGTGTGCCCCTCGGGGTCGAGCGCGAGATGGACCTCACCGAACCCGCCCGAGCCGAGCGGCGAGAGCAGGCGGTAGGGGCCCAGGGTCGCAGGGGCTGGTGCGTGTTCCGACGGGCCCATCCCGCTCCCCTCTCGCCTCGCGGCGCCGACGGCCTGGTCAGCCCCAGAAGTGCAGGAAGCTCAGGCCGATTCTGTCCAGGAGGTCACCGATGACGCCGCCGATCAGATTGACGACCGTGTTCTTACCCTTCTGCGTCAGGTCGGTGACGATGTGGTCGAGGACCACCGACGGCGGCCGCCAGGGCGCCCACGAGGCGTCCGCCGACAGTGCCGTCATGACGGCGAAGAGCGCCAGCGTGCCCACCGCGATCGTGACGACCATGCCCGCGCCCGGGCTGCGGATCACCGAGGTCAGCGTCCTGGCGACGGCCTTCCGGGGGGCTCCGCCTCCGGGCAGGATGAACAGCCCGGCCACGAAGGCGCCCGCGGCGTAGGCGGCGGCCGGGTCGGTGCCCATCCGCCCCAGATAGACCAGCCCGCCCCACACGCACATGCCGAACATCGCCGCGAGCGGCACCTGGACGAGCGTGGCGAGCGCGGCCTTGATCAGCGCCCATGGCGTGCCCAGCACGGCCAGGAGCGGGTCGCTGCCGCTGCTTCCCCGGACCGAGCGGCGCTCCGCCAGGTCACCGAGCAGGTAGTGGCCCACCCTGAGGCAGAGTGACGCCACGATGGCGAACAGGCTCACCGTCACCGGCAGCAGGCAGGCCAGCGCCACCAGCGCGACGAGCAGGAGGCCCGCCAGGACCGGATGTCCCGCGCGGTAGCGCGGCCTGTCCTGTTCCGGCGCGTACGGCCTGGCCTGGCTCGGCGGAGCCGTCGGCACCGCCCTGCCCGGCGGCGAGACCGTGCCCTGAGGTTCCGGATATCCCGCCACCCGCGCGTCGGGATGCGGCGGCGGATACGCCCCCGGTGGCTGGTAGGCCGGCGGCGCGTAACCGGCCGGAGGCGGGACGTACCCGGGCGTGTGCGCGGGCGGGTAGCCGGCCCGGCCCTGCGGGGGAGGCGCGAAGTCCGCCTGGCGCGCCTTCGGCGGGCGCGGCTCGCGGCGTGAGCGTTCGGGAGCGACGTAGTTGACCGGCGGGAGCAGGTCGGAGTAGGTGTCGCCGGCCGGGAGGACGCTGGTGCCGTTCGGCGGCCCAGAAACCCCCGAAGCACCAGAAACCCCGGAAACCCCCGAAGCACCCGGGACACCCGAAACCGCCGAGGCACCGGAAAGACCGGATAACGCGGCGTCGTCGAGGACTCTCGTCCCGTCGGGGACGTGCCCGTTGACGGCCGACCCGTCGAGGACCTTCGTTCCGCCGCCGCCCGCCGGGGAGACCGCGGTCTCCTGGAAGACCGTCACGGACGGGTCGAGCACCCGCGACAGCCGCAGCAGCGACGCGGCGGTCGGGCGCGACCCGGCGTCCGTGGCGAGCGCCAGCCGGAGCCAGCCGCGCATCCACGGGGGCGCGAGGTCGACCTGGGCCTTGCCCTCCAGGATGTTGTAACAGACCGACTCGAACGTGCCGGACCCGAACGGCGGCTTGCCGGTGGCCGCGAAGAACACCGTCGCCGCGAGCGCGTGCACGTCGGCCGCCTGCGTGATCTCCGAGTCCCGGATGATCTCCGGCGCCAGGTAGCCCGGCGTGCCGACGAACATGCCGGTCTGGGTCAGCCTGGTGGCGTTGACCAGATGCGCGATGCCGAAGTCGATGACGAGCGGCTCGCCGTCCACGAGCATCACGTTGGCGGGCTTGAGGTCCCGGTGGACGACGGCGGCCGCGTGGATGGCGACCAGCGCCTCGCACAGGCCGCGGGCGAGCCGGATGACGTCACGGTGCGCCAGCGGCCCGTCCTCCAGGACGGTCTGCTCCAGCGTCCGCCCAGGGGCGTACCTGGTCACGATGTACGGCATGGCGCCCGCGAGGTCGGCGTCGAGGACCTCGGCGACGCGCTTGCTGCGCACGCGGCGCATGGTCTCGACCTCGCGGGTCAGCCGGTCCCTGGCCTTGAGGTCCGAGGCCACGTGCGGGTGGAGGACCTTGACGGCGACCTCGCGACCCTCCGCGTCCAGCCCGAGATGGACCACGCCCATCCCGCCCTCTCCCAACTGCCGCAGCAGCCGGTAGGGGCCGATCCTTTCCGGAGCCTCGGTAGCCGACATGTTGTCCCCCGTCACTGGTTCCCCGCCCGTTCCCGCAGGTCGGTCAGACGTTGCACTATGTCGGAAACGTCGATGGAACCCCAGAAGTGCCCTGCAGTTTGTTTACCCATGACGCTGGCCACGGCTATCGCCGCCACCACCGTCGCGACCGCCCCGATCCCCCAGGCCAGCCCGGCGGCGGCCCCGCTCCCCGGCGCCAGTGATGCGAGAGTCCGCCGCACCTGCCGGCTCGGGCCCTGGACCCCGGGCCCCGCGCAGAGCGTCCACAGCACCACCGCGATCCCCCAGCTCAGCGCGGTGAGTTCGGGCCTCGACCCCATCACCAGCACCGTCAGCAGCAGCGTGACCGGCAGGCCCAGGACCAGCGCGTACGGCACGAGTGCGAGCGTGACGCCGATCGACTTCATCAGGGCGGCGGGCTGGCTCAGCACGCGGATCACGTCCGTGGCCGCCGCGCCCGCGGGGCGCCGGGCGTTGAGCTGCGGCTGCGCGATGTCAGCGGCCCGCAGCAGCACCGCCACGGGAAGCGCGAGCACGCACACCGGCAGCGGGGCGATGACCGCGAGGCCCGTCATGGCGACGAGCAGCAGCGCGCTCGCCACGCCGTACGCCTTCGAGCGTTGCAGCAGCGCGCCCGCCGGCAGCGGCGACGGCGGGACCGTGGACGGCACCGACGACGGAGACGCACCGGGCGGCAGCGTGGGCGGCGCCGAAGAGGACACGGTGGGGGGCGGCACGCGGACGGTCGGCAGGAACGGCGTCGGCGGATGCGGCTGGTGGACCTGCGGCGTCCTCTCGTAGAGCTCCGGCGCCTGCTCGAAGAACGCCTGGTTCTGCGCGGCCGACTGGCGCAGCTCCTCGGAGGTCACCCGCCTCGTCGGGACGTCGCCCTCCGGCAGCCGCCGCTGCGGGGTCTCCCACGCGGACGGCGGCTGGACCGCCGGCTTCGGCGGTGCCATCCGGGTCGGGATGTCGCCCTCGGCGGAAGCCTGCTGTGGATCCTGCTGGGCCCCCTGTTGTGGCCCCTGCTGCTGAGCCCCCTGACCGGGGAACCAGGTGGGGATGTCTCCCTCGGCCGCGCCCCCGGCGAGACCCGCTTTGCGCAGATCCTCCCCGGTCACCCGCACGGTCGGGTAGGGATCGGCCGACCTTCCCCCCGCTGGGGCGTCCTTTAGGAGGGACACGAACTCCTCGCCGGGTGGTGACTGCACGAGCGGCGGCGGAGCCACGGGAGCGACGGGCGGGGTCGTCATCGGCCGGACGGGAGGCGTGGCGGCCCCCTGCGGCGCGCCGCCGTACGCGGGGAGCGGAGAAGGCCCGGAGGACCGGTGACCGAAGGGTCCGGGATCGGGGACCACCGGCTGGCCCGTCGTCTCGTCGACGTTGGGCACGGTGGTGATCTCGTCGGGGACCCGGGGCCTGCGGCCCTGCGGCATCAGTTCGCCGATCCGCTGGACCAGCTCGGCCGCCGTCGGGCGCCTCGCGGGGTCCCGGTGGAAGGCGGCCCGCAGCACCGGCTGCAGCAGCGCGGGCGCGGCGTCCACGTTGGCCTTGCCGGAGGTGATGGCGAAGAAGATCATCTCCAGCGTGCCCTTGCCGAACGGCGGCTGGCCGGTCGCGGCGAACAGCAGCGTCCCGGCCCAGGCGTGCACGTCGACCTCGGGCCCGGCCTCGTGACCCTCGATGATCTCGGGCGCCAGATAACCGGGCGTGCCGATGAACATGCCGGTCTGGGTGAGGCGGGTGGCGTCCACGGCCTGGGCGATGCCGAAGTCGATCAGCACGGGCTGGCCGTCGAGCATCAGCACGTTGCCGGGCTTCAGGTCGCGGTGGATGACGCCGGCGGCGTGCACCGCGGCCAGCGCCTGCGCCACGCCGTTCGCCACCTTGAGCAGGGCGTCCACGGAGAGCGGCCCGTCCTGCTTGATGATCTCGTCGAGCGGCCGGCCGGGAACGTAACGGGTCACGATGTAGGGCCGCTGACCCGTGACGTCGGCGTCGACGACCTCGGCGATGTGCGGGCTGCGGGCCCTGCGCATGGTCTCGACCTCGCGCGAAAGCCTCCTGCGCGCGACGTCGTCCCCCGTGACCTCGGAGCGCAGGACCTTGACGGCCACCTGCCTGCCGTGCGGGTCGAGGGCGAGGTGAACCACGCCCATGCCGCCCTCACCGAGCCGCCGCAGCAGCCGGTACGGGCCCAGTCGGTCGTCCTGATTCATGGCGTAAGCACCATACCGACTAAAACACCGTCCATGAGTGAACCATCGCGCCACATTCCTGCTAAGCACAACGTCAGGGAACGGGCCACGGTTTCCCAAATGGTGGTCACATCGTCAGGGCGAGGACCTCCGCGCCCGTCGCCGCCACCAGCGCCTCACCGGAAAGTCCCAGCTTGGAGCGGCGAACGCCGCTGCCGATCACCACGAAGGGCCGCCGGGTCACATTTTCGTCAACGAGGACCGGCCACTCCGGGGGAAGCCCGATCGGCGTGATCCCGCCGTACTCCATTCCGGTCATCTCGACCGCGTCGGCCTGCGGGGCGAACGACGCCTTCCGGGCGTCGAGGTGCCGCCGGATGACCCCGTTCACGTCGGCGCGATCGGTGGCGAGCACCATGACCGCGGCGTACCGCGTCTCGCCGCCCCGCTTCCCCGCGACGATGACGCAGTTGGCCGAGTCCTCCATCGCTACGCCGTACCGCTCGCAGAACGCGGCCGTGTCGGCCAGCTCCGGGTCGATCTCCGCGACCTTGGCCTCTTGCGCCGACGCCACGGCCTTGGCCACCGGCTCCGCGAGCAGATCGAGCCTGTCCGCGGCCGGAACCCAGTCGAGTGGCATTCAGCCCTCCTTCAACACGCGCTCGTGCAGTTGCGTGACCACCTTACGGGCGGACTCCAGGGCCCCGGCCTGCCAGGCGATCAGATGGGTGAGCCAGTCTCCCGCGAAATAGACACGCCCGGCGGGCCCCTGGAGAAGGCGGAACCCGCTCTCGTAGGACGGCCAGGCCACCCATGCGCCCTCGATGTGGGGCTGGTTCCGCCACGCGATCGACACGCTGGACAGCAGCTCGGCGCGGTACTTGCCGCCGTGGATCCGCATGCCCCGGTCGATCGCCCGGCTCTGCCGCTCGGCGTGCTTCAGCCGGGCGTAGGCGTCGGCGTCGGACCCCAGGTTGTAGTAGCCGACGACGAGCCCCCGCGGGCCGTGGAAGCCGTACGACGGGTACCAGATGTGGGAGATGTCCATGTCGGTCTCGGTGATGCCGCCGTAGATGCGGTCGTCGGTCTCCCACCAGCGCCGGCCGTACTCCAGTCCGATCTTGCCCGCGGACACCGGCTGGGGAGTCCGCAGCGCGCCGGTCACCTGGGCGCCGAGGTTGCCGGGGATCCGCGCCAGGACGTGGGGCGGCAGGGCGGCCACGCAGTAGTCGGCCGTCGTCGAACCGCCGCTGTGCGTGATCTCGACACCGCCGGGCACATTGGTGATCTTCTTGACCTCGACGGAGGTCTGGATCCGGTCGCGGCCCACGGCGTCGGCGAGCTTGCGCGCGATCGCGTCCATCCCGCCCACCGGCTGGAACATCGGCATGGCCTGCTCGAAGCTGAGGGGGAAGGCCACCGAGCGGCCCAGGCCGTATCCCAGCACCTCGGAGACGGCGGGCGGGGGGCCGAGGAGCACGGGGGCGTCCGCGCCGGGGTTCGCCTGGAAGCCCCTGCGCTCGGATCCGCTGTAGGCGAAGCGCTCCCCGATGTCCCCGAAATCCGACAGGAAGTCGAGCAGTAACTCCTTGTCGCCGGAGGTGAGCCGCTTGTCGAGCGCGCCGTCGTTCGTGGCCTTCGCGAGGAGCTCGCTGATGTACCCGTAGGTGTCGGCGCGGGCCGTGCGGGCGCGGACGGGGGCCTTCATCCCGGCGTTGTAGACGTACGCGCTGGGGTTGTCGTTGACGAACAGCTCGATGGGGACGCCCAGCTCGCGGCAGTAGTCGAGGGTGACCATCCACTGGGCGATGCGGGCGGGCCCGGCGTTGAAGTAGACGCCGTCGCCGAACCGCGCCTCCTGGGTCTCCCCGGAGAGCTCGGTGAGCCGGTCGCCGCCCCGGAGGGTGAGGCTCCGCCCGCCGGCCCGGTCGCGCGCCTCCAGCACCGTGCAGTCGTAGCCCGCCTTGCCCAGCTCGTAGGCCGCGGCCAGCCCGGCGACCCCGGCGCCGAGGATCACGACCTTGGCCGCTCCCCTGCCCCGGAGGGCGAAGTCGGAGCGCTGCGGGGGCGCGTAGTCCTTCTGCTGCCGGTCGGGGGCGAGCCCGAGGGCGCCCATGGCGGCGTACATCGCGCCGGCGCCGCCCGCCACGCCCACCCCCACGAGTAACGCCCGCCGCGTCACCCCCCCACCCTCGGTGGTGATCATGCACACCTTCCCGCACACCCGGCCCGACCGGCCCACCCCTCGGCCGTGATCATGCACACCTTCCCGCTCGGCCGCCCCGATCAGCCCAGACGCACGCTGTGATCATGCACCACCTCCCTGACACCCGCTCCTACCAGCACCAACGCAAGTCGTGATCATGCAGGGCCGCGTCAGCCGTACACGCCGCTGTCGCACGAGATCCGGCCGCCGATCATGGAGAAGAGCCCGAAGAGCGCCATGATCTCGTGGTAGTCGTCCGTGGTGAACTCCGTGTCCCTCGGCCCGACCTGCTTGACTCCCGGCACGATCGCGCACGCGGCCGCGATGGCCGTGGAGTTCCACTCCACCCCCAGCGTGTACGGCGGAGCGACCACGTAGGGCCGGAAGTCGGCGAGCCTGCCCACGGCCTGGGCGGCGGCCTCGCGGATCTTCCGCTGGGCGACGATCGGGGGCAGCAACTCGGCGGCGAACCGGTCGATGCCCTTCTTGACCGCGACCGTCTCGACGTCGCCGAGCAGCTCGCGCGCCTCCTCGCAGACCGCCTCGTCCCCCGTGACGAGCGCCACCGGCACGCCGAGCGAACCGGCGAACCCGGCCACCAGCCGCGTCTCGCCGCAGATCTCGCCGTTCAGGTAGACGTTCTGGATCTCCTTGCCCATCCAGGTGTGGTTGAGCACGCCGTGCTGGACGCCCGCCCGGGCGTGATACCCGGCGAAGCACGCCGCCGCGAAGTCACGCGACAGCCCCTGCCCCATCCGGTGCGGCTTGCCCGGCCCCCTGATCAGGGTCGCCCTCGGGTCGATCAGGTCCACCCTGAGGTTCTTGGTGGATCCGTGCGCGTCGTTGACCAGCACGGCGTCCGCCCCGCCGTCGAAGGCGCCCTCGACGACCGCGTTGGCGTCCCCGGTCATGAGCTCGCAGCCGCGCTCGTAGCCGCGGCCGCCCGCGTGCATCTCCTCGGGGTCGGTCAGGCCGGTCACGCCCTCCATGTCCACCGAGAGGTAAATCTTCATCCTGCCCCCCATGTCTCCACCCGGCGCGCGTCGTCCGAGGTCATCAGGCCCACGTTGTCCACCATGTAGGCCTCGACCTGCTTGCGCCATCGCTCGGGGATCTCGCCGATCGCCGGAGGGTAGCAGCGCTCCAGCCAGCGGGTGGACTCCTCGGTGGCCCCCAGGTGCTCCGCCGCCCTGGCGAACGGCGTGTTCTCGATGCCCGGCACGTGCGCGCAGCCGTACTCGATCATCTCCTGACCACCGTACGGCGGCGGCTCCTGCCACCGGCGGGCGACTCCGCTGCCGGCGGTGAGGGAGGTCCGGAGCGGGCGCCGCTCGACGGCCGCCTGGATCAGCTCCTTGTACAGGCACTTGCCGCACTTCCCGCACGGGCCGTCCCCCGACCCGCGCAGGCACCAGCGCACCTGGTCGCGCAGCTCGGAGCCGAGCGCGATGCGCATCGTGACGGCCTCGCTGACGCCGCCGACGGGCAGCACGACCGGCAGCCCGGCCGCGGCGAACAGGCGGCCCCACGGACCCTCGGCCGACCACATCGGGTTGCCGGGCGTGAACCGCAGGACGTACCGGTCGCCGCCCAGCCACCGGGAGCCGAGCTCGTAGCCGAACGCGAGGCCGCCCAGGTCCATGTCGTCCGCGAGCAGGAGCGCCCCGGCGGCGACGGCGTGATGCTCGGGGTAGCCCGGCCGAGGGAAGTCGAGCACGAACTCCAGGTCGGAGCGGACGATCGTCACGTCGCGGCCCGTCTCCCGCGCGAGGCGCGCCAGCACGTCGGAGCGGTAGTGCGTCCAGCGGTTCGGCACGCGGGGGTGGCTCACCCTCTCGAAGTGGACGAACGGGGCGTCGGGGAAGACGTCCGCCACCGCCATCGAGTCCGCGCCGCCGCTGTAGGAGATCGCCAGGCGGGTCCCCTCCCGCGCCTCCTCGCCGACCGGCCCGGCGTCCACTCCCCAGCCGGCGCGGAACGCCTCGGCGAGCCCGGCGGAGATCGGCCGATCGAAGGTCACCCTCCGCCTGGTCCACGGCGCGGCCACCGTCCACGCCGCCACGGCCAGCAGGTCCGGATGCGCGTACGGCTCTCGCGTGCGCGGGAGCCGTACGTGACAGGTGTTGGTGCGCAGTTCGAGACGCTGCCCGTCGGCACAGGTCCCCGTGGTCTCGTCCTCGGGGTCGAGAAGGAAGGTCAGCCGCCAGACGCCGGCGTCAGAGGTCCACTCCACGCGCATGGCGACCTACCCCACGGGCCCGGCGGTGGGGACCTGCTCCATGTGCGCGCCATCGGGCGCGCGCTCGGCCTGCCCGTCGCCGGGCAGCCGGGCCGACAGGCCGTCGATGGCCTGCCAGATCCGCACCTCGTTCCGGAGCACCGTGTCGAGCGCCTCGGCGGTCTCGGTCGCCAGCCGGTGAGCCTCCGCGACCCGGGGGTCGGAGCCGCCCTTGACGGCGGAGGACGGCCGGCCCGTCCCGGTCTGCACCGCCTGCCACAACCGGTCCACCTCGCCGCGCAACGCCACGACCTCCCGGCGGAGCATCTGGATCTCCCACAGGGTGTCCTTGATGTCCTGCCGGTGGTCGGTCTTGGTGACATACCGCGCGTCCGTCCGGGACCGTACGGCCCGGCGAAGGCGTGAGGGAGCCAGTGCCCGCATGACCAACCGCATCATGGATCGCCACGATAGCCGCAATTCCCGACGCCCTCGCACAGATCGGACTACGCGGCCCCGGTGGGGATGCCGACAGTGCGTCTCCAGGTTTCGGAACGCCTTGACATGCATGACGAGGGTGCGCCCGCCGAACGGACACCGCGTGATCACCAAGAGTGTCGGCGCTGATCAGACCGCGTGCGATGGAATCCATGCATGATCACGATCCGGAAACCCCACGTCCCCGAGCTTCCCGGGAAACCCTGCATGATCACGGCGGTTTCAGCGGCCGGTGAACTCACTTGCCGGAAAACCTCGGGTGGCGCTTCTCGGCGAAGGCGGTCATGCCCTCTCTGGCGTCCTCGGTGGCGAACAGGCCGGAGAAGTGGAGCCGCTCGATCTCCAGCCCGGTGTCGAGATCGACCTCCAGCCCGTGGTCGACCGCGAGCTTGGCGGCCCGGACGGCGGCGGCGGGACCGCCCGCGAAGGTCGCGGCCAGCTCCAGCGAGGCCGTGTAGACCTCGCCATCGGGGACCACCCGGTCCACCAGCCCCATGGCGAGGGCCTCGGCCGCGTCGACGTGCCGTCCGGTGAAGATCAGGTCCTTGGCCCTGGCCGGTCCGACGAGCCGGGGCAGGCGCTGAGTCCCCCCGGCGCCCGGGATGATGCCGAGGGTGATCTCCGGCTGACCGAGCTTGGCGCTCTCCCCCGCGACCCGGAAGTCGGCGCACAGCGCGAGCTCGCAGCCGCCTCCGAGGGCGTACCCGGTGATCGCGGCGACGACCGGCTTGCCGATCCGGGCCACGGCGGTGAAGCAGTCCTGCAGGACACGGGAGTGGACGGACATGTCCGCGTAGGACATGACGGCCATCTCCTTGATGTCCGCTCCCGCCGCGAACACCCGCTCGCCGCCGTAGAGGATCACCGCGTTGACGCCGGGGTCGCCGTCGACGAGCCGGGCGGCCTCGGCGATCTCCTCCTGCAACTGCCGGTTGAGCGCGTTCATCTTCGGCCGGTCCAGCCGGATGGTCGCGATCTGGTCGGCGATCTCCACGCTGACGAACTCACCCATGACACCATCGTCCTTCCACCGGCCGGTCCTGTAACACTGGCTCGGCTCACGATAGATCAGCGGCCACCGGCAACAGGTGCCGGGGTTTTCGGACCTCCGCCGACGAGATCACCTTGCGGTAGACGCGCTCGTATCCCTCGACCATCACCGAGACGTCGAAATGGCGGGCCACGTGGGCACGCGCGGCGGCGGGGTCGAGCTCACCGGCGGCCTCGATGGCGGACGGCAGCTCCGGCGGCTCGTCGCGGACGAAGCCGGTCACGCCGTCCACGACCAGCTCGGGCACGGATCCCCTCTTCAACGCGACGACCGGCGTGCCGCAGGCCATGGCCTCGATCATGATCATGCCGAAGGGTTCCTCCCACTGGAGGGGGAACACCAGGCAGCGGGCCCTGGAGAGCAGCTCGCGCTTGAGGCCGGCGTCGGCCTCACCGAGGTATTCCGCTCCTGGGCCGAGCAGCGGCTTGACCTCTTTCTCGAAGTAGACCCGCTCCACGTCCTCGCTCTGCTTGCCGGCCAGGAGGATGCGGCGGCCCGCCGCCCGCGCGGCCTCGATCGCCAGGTGGGCGCCCTTGTCCGGGTGGAACCGGCCCAGCCAGAGAACCCAGTCCTCCTTGCGGTCCACGAACGGGAAGGTGTCCACGGCCACCGCGTTGTGCACGCGGCCGGCCCAGTTCAGGTCGGGGGCGTGGGCCCGCTGCGCCCAGGAGAGGGCGACCAGCGCGACGGTCGTGCTCAGCGCCCGGTAGAACTCCCCCATGTCGCCGGTGACCGGGCCGTGGCAGGTGACCACCGTCGGCGCGGACCTGCCTCGGGCCCCGAGAGGCCCGGCCAGGGAGTGATCATGGATCACGTCGGCCCGGAGGCCCTCCAGGAACCTGTCGGCCTTGGCCGCGTGCGCCACCTCGGGGATCGGGTCCCCGATGCGCTCGGAGGGGGGCTGCTCGTACGTGCGCAGGTCGACGCCGTCGCCCGCGCCGATCAGCGTCACGCGATGACCTCGCCGGGTCAGGCCGAGGACGAGGTCGGCCGTCATCGACTCGATGCCGCCGTACCCTCGCGGCGGGATGTCGTACCAGGGGGGTGCCACCATCGCGACGTGCAGCGCGCCGGATGAGCCGCTTTTATCGTCTGTCGCATCCATCGGGACCTCCAGATCGTGTGTCCCCCGGCTACCCGTGATGTCCTATGAGCATGCTGACCGGCGGGCGGGGCTCGAGATGCACCTCGATGCCCTCGGGCACCCCGCTGATCGTCGTCTCGCCGTTCTCCCGGACCAGGAGATCGACGCGGGCGCCGGCCAGCGGCAGTCCGGTGATCCGCAGGTCGCCGAGTTCTTTCGGTAGTGCCGGCGCCGCCCACGCCTGGCCGTACGGGATCCACGGATCAAACCGCAGCAGCGAGCGGACCACCTGGATCGGGGCCGCCGCCGCCCACGCCTGCGGCGAGCAGGACGTGGGGTACGGCACCGGCACGGGAAACTCCTTCCTGCCGAAGCCGCAGAACAGCTCCGGTAAGCGCCCGCCGAACGCCTCGGCGGCGTCCAGGAGGCCCATGGAGACCCGCTGGGCCTCCGTGACAAAGCCGTAGCGGATCAGCCCGGACACGATCAGAGCGTTGTCGTGCGGCCAGACCGACCCGTTGTGGTAGCTCATCGGGTTGTAGGCGCCCATGTCCGACCCGAGGGTGCGGACGCCGAAACCGGTGAACATCTCGTCGGACAGCAGATGGTGGGCGACGGACTCCGCCTTGTCCTCGTCCACGATGCCGGTCCACAGGCAGTGGCCCATGTTGGACGCCAGGCTGTCGATCGGCCTGCCGTCGCCGTCGAGGCCGATGGCGTAGTAGCCCCGGTCGGGCAGCCAGAAGCGCTCGTTGAACGTCTCCCGGATGAGGCCGGCCCGCTCGACGCACTTGCGCTCGGCCTCGTGGTCGCCCATCTCGTGGGCGAAGTGCCCGCGGGCGATGTAGGCGGCGTAGACGTAGCCCTGCGCCTCGGCCACGGCGATCGGCGCGCGGGCGATGGTCCCGTCCGCGAAGGTGATCCCGTCGAAGGAGTCCTTCCAGCCCTGGTTGACCAGGCCCTGGTCGGTCATGCGGCGGTACCACAGCAGGCCCTCGCAGGGGCCCCGGCGCATGCCGTAGTCCTCGATCCAGGACAGCGCCGCGTCGGCGGCCGGGAGCAGCCCCTCCACGGCCTCGCGGTGGATGCCCCAGCGGCGCAGCTCGCCGAGCAGCATGACGTAGAGCGGGGTGGCGTCGACCGAGCCGTAGTAGCAGGCGCCGCCATGGAGTGAGGCGCCTGTCGGCACGCCGAACCGCAGCTCGTGGAGGATCTTCCCGGGCTCCTCCTCGGTGAGCGGATCCTCCGTGGTCCCCTGGAGCCTCGCCAGGCGGCGCAGGGTGCCCAGGGCCAGCGACTGGTCGAGCGGCAGGGCCATCCACGAGGTCAGCAGGGAGTCGCGGCCGAACAGCGTCATGAACCACGGCGCGCCGGCCGCGATCGTCGGGGGCTCGTCGGGACGGTCCGGCTCGAACAGCCTCAGCGACCCCAGGTCCTCCCGCGACCGCCTGAGCGCCTTGGCGAGCCCGGCATGCGTGGTGATCAGGCTGGGACTCTGCCGGTGCCAGTCGGCCAGGCGCACCGCCGGCTCGGCGTGGTCGACGGGATGGAGCTCCGAGAACCAGGCCTGCGACTCCTCACCGTCGATGATCGGGTTCACCTGGACGGTGGTCTTCCACTCGCCCCGCGCCGGGACGACCACCCGGAAGGACAGCAGGCCGGGCACGGCGAAGGAGTCCCTCGCCGTGATCGTCACGCCGCGCGACCGGCTCGGGGAGAAGATCCGCAGGCCGCTCCCCGTCGGGACCATGTCCACATCCGGGATGTGGGTGACCCGGTCCGTCTTCACCTCGAAGAGGTCGGCCACATCGGACGCGAGATGGACGTCCACCACGCAGCCCGCCGGCTCGTTCGAGAGGTTGCGCAGCGTCACGTCCTCGCGGACGCCTCCGCCGACATAGCGGTCGCGCACCACCATCAGGGTGCTCTCCGCGCGCCCCGGCCTCGGCCGCGTCCGGCCGAGGAACACGGCGTGGTACGGCTCGGCCCCCATCACCTGGAGCGGCTCGACCGGCACATCGTCGACCCTGAGCTCCCACCGCGACAGCAGCCGGGTGTCGGCGTGGTAGACGCCCTGGGGGCCGCCGGGAGTGATGTCGCCGTTCCGCGCGGAGACGCAGAACGAGTTGCCCTCGATCAGCGTCACCGTGGTGGCCCCCAAAGCGGCCGGCTGGCCCTGGAAGGTCCACGCGCTTCCCATTTGATCACTCCCCCAAGTGTCGGCGGTCCGGGTGTCCTCTCCCCATGTCCAGAACGCTCATGCGGGACACGCGTGCCGGATGCCCAGTCTGCACGCGCGGCCCGGATGCCCGTACTGGGCGCGCGGACCGGGCGCGAGTCCTACCCGTTCAGTCCTATCGCAGCGTGCCGTTGGTCATGCCGACGGGCTCCTCCGGTACGGCGATGAGCCCGAGCTCCGCCGGAGAGGCCATCAGCGGGTGGAACGGCACCACGCGGACCGTGTAGCCGAAGGCTCCCGTGCGGTCCAGCGGCAGGACGCCCGTGTAGTAGCCCCGGCCGTCGTCGTCGACCGAGTCGGCCTTCAGCGTCGCATAGGTGGGAGCGATCAGCTCGTCGTGCGCCCCGACCCGGCCATAGGCGGCCTGGACCTGGAGGTCGTCCGGAGACAGCTCGCCGAGCGCGATCGTCGCCCGGATCTCCAGGCGCGCCCCCAGCTCGGGGGTGTCCCCGATCCCGGCGGCCTCGACGTGCTCGACCCGGACGCCGGGCCACGCCTTGCCGGCCCGCAGCTTCCAGGCGGCGAACTGCCGGGCGTTCTCGAAGTTGTCGGCCGCGAGCGCGCCGGCGGACCGGGCGGCGGGGGTGTAGAGGTCCACGACGTAGTCGCGGAGCATGCGCCCGGCGAGCACCTTGGGGCCGAGCGAGCTCAGCGTGTGCTTGACCATCTCCAGCCACCGCCGGGGCAGCCCGTCGGCGGCCCGGTCGTAGAAGCGGTCGGCGACCTCGCGCTCGATCAGGTCGTAGAGGGCCGCCGCCTCCAGCTCGTCACGGCGCTCCGGATCGGCCACGCCGTCGGCGCTGGGGATCGCCCACCCGTTGTTTCCGTCGTACCACTCGTCCCACCATCCGTCGCGGATGGAGAGGTTGAGGCCGCCGTTGAGCGCCGCCTTCATGCCCGAGGTGCCGCAGGCCTCCAGCGGTCGCAGCGGGTTGTTCATCCACACGTCGGAGCCGGTCACCAGGAGCTGGCCGAGCGCCATGTCGTAGTCGGGGAGGAAGGCGATGCGGTGCCGCACCTCCTCCTGGTCGGCGAACCGCACGATCTGCTGGATGAGCTTCTTGCCGCCCTCGTCGGCCGGGTGGGCCTTTCCGGCGATCACGATCTGGACCGGCTTGTCGGGGTCGAGGAGGAGCTTCTTGAGCCGGCCCGGGTCGGAGAGCATCAGCGTGAGCCGCTTGTAGGAGGGCACCCGGCGGGCGAACCCGATGGTCAGCGCGTCCGGGTCGAGCGCCTCGTCGGCCCAGCCCAGCTCCGCCTCCGTGGCGCCGCGCTCCCGCCAGGACCGCTTGATCCGCTTGCGCGCCTCGGTCACCAGGCGGGCCCGCAGCCTGCTGCGGATGGCCCAGATGTCGGCCTCGGAGAGCTTCTGCACGCCCTCCCAGCCCTGGGTCTTGTCGATCAGCGCGGGCAGCTCCTTGCCCGCGAGCTCCATGACCTCGCGGCCCACCCACGAGGGGGCGTGGACGCCGTTGGTGATCGACCCGATCGGCACCTCGTCCACGTCGAATCCCGGCCACAGCCCCTGGAACATCTCCCGGCTGACATGGCCGTGCAGCTCCGACACGCCGTTCACCCGCTGGGCGAGCCGCATGCCCATGACGGCCATGTTGAAGACCGCCTTGTCGGCGTCCACGCCGTCGGGCTCGGCGCCCAGCTCCAGGATCCGCTCGACCCCCACGGTCGGCCAGGCGTTGTCCCCGCCGAACTGCCGGGCGATCATCTCCGCCGGGAACCGGTCGATCCCGGCCGGGACGGGCGTGTGCGTGGTGAAGACCGTGCCGGCGCGGACGGCTTCGAGGGCCTCCTCGAAGGACAGGCGCGCCTCGGTGAGCTCACGGATGCGCTCCAGGCCGAGGAAGCCGGCGTGGCCCTCGTTGGTGTGGAACACCTCAGGCTCGGGGTGGCCTGTGATGCGGCAGTACACCCGGAGGGCGCGGACGCCGCCCACGCCCAGCAGCAGCTCCTGCATGAGCCGGTGGTCGCCCCCGCCGCCGTAGAGCCGGTCCGTCACGTCCCTGGCCGCCGCGTCGTTCTCCGCGACGTCGGAGTCGAGCAGCAGCAGCGGCACCCGGCCGACCTGGGCCACCCAGATCTGGGCGTGCAGCGTGCGGGAGCCCGGCAGGCCGATCCGGATGCGGGCCGGCGAGCCGTCCTCCTCCCGGAGCAGCGTCAGCGGCAGGCCCCCGGGGTCGAGCGACGGGTAGTGCTCAAGCTGCCACCCCTCGGCCGACAGCGACTGCGAGAAATAGCCGTGCCGGTACAGCAGGCCGACGCCGAGGATGGGCACGCCGAGGTCGCTGGCCGCCTTCAGGTGGTCGCCGGCCAGGATGCCGAGGCCGCCCGAATACTGCGGCAGTGCGGCGGCGATGCCGTACTCCGGCGAGAAGTAACCGATCGCCGCGGGCGCGCCGTCGAGCGACTGGTACCACCGGGGGGCGGTCATGTACTCGCGGAGGTCGTCGGCCGCGTCCGCCAGCCTGCGGAGGAAGCGCCGGTCCTGGGCCAGCTCGCGCAGCCGGTCGGCCTCGACGGCGCCGAGCAGCGCGACGGGGTCGTGATCCACCCGCTCCCAGACCTCGGGGTCCACCTCGGCGAACAGGTCCAGGGTCTCCGGGTGCCACGACCAGCGGAGATTCTGGACCAGCTCGCCAAGTGCCGCGAGCGGGGCGGGAAGAACGGTGCGTACGGTGAACCTGCGGATTGCTCTCACGGGGCCAGACCCTAGTTACTCAGCGCCACGACGCGCGACCGGAACACTCTTGTCCGCCCAAGGATGTCCGCCGGCGCGACAGTGCCCTGGGCTTTCCTGCATAGCGCTCTCACCACTTACAAACCGGCTCAAACCTCACCAAACTACACTCGTGCTGGTGATGCCAAGCAAGATCGTACGGCTTGCCTTCGTCAATGATCGTTCTCCTCGGAGCGACGAACCAAACACGGCGCGCGGTCTTTCATCCGCACGGGTAAGAGGGGACTATTAGGGCAACCCCTGTAAGAGCGATGAGCAGGCCCCTCAACGGGTCTCTCCTTGTGCTGTCCGGAACCGGCACAACCGGAGCATCACCAAGATCAGCACAACCAGCCCAACCAGAAGAACCAGTACAGATCAGCAGTGTCAGGTTGAAGACAGCCGAATCTGCCCGTGGAACCACGTGAAGGTAGAACCGATCGGGGAAGTGGGCATGAGAGCGCTGACAAGACCGGCGATCTCAAGAGGGATGAGATCGCCCGATAAGACGGCGATCTTCCGTGAGGCCGCCGATAAAGAAGATCAATTTTTGGGCCGAATTCCGGCGGCACCGGGTGTGCCGTCGCTAACTTGAATGACGATGATCGGAAGAATCCCAATCCAGGACATCCACCCCGTCGTCGAGTGCGGGCGCCTGCCCGCGAAGGCCGCGGCCGGTGAGACCTTCGAGATCAGCGCCATCGTGTTCCGGGAGGGACACGACGCGGTGGCCGCCGGGGTCGTGCTGATCGACCCGAGCGGGACGCCGGGGCGGCTGATGCCCATGCGCGAGGTCGCGCCGGGCACCGACCGGTGGAGCGTGGAGGTGCACCTGCCCGACGAGGGGCTGTGGCACTTCCGCGTGGAGGCGTGGAGCGACCCCATCGCCACGTGGCTGCACGACGCGGGAATCAAGATCCCGCGCGGCCTGGACGCCGACCTCATGTGCGAGGAGGGCGCCCGGCTGTTCGATCGGGCGGCGAGAGCCGTACGGGCGGCGGACTGCCGGAGCGCGAACGGCGGCCAGGCGTGCGGCCACCGGAGCGCGCTGCAGGCGGTCGCGGCGAAGCTGCGCGATGACGACGTGGACCCGCGCGCCCGCTTCGCGGTGACGCAGCTCCCCGAGACGGCCGCCCTGATCGCGGCGCATCCGCTGCGCGACCTCGTCACGCGGTCCGGCAGGAACCGGATCCGGGTGGACCGGCGGCGGGCGCTGTTCGGGTCCTGGTACGAGTTCTTCCCGCGCTCCGAGGGCGCCGTGGTGCCGCCGGCTGTGGGCGCCGGAGCCACGACGGGCGGTGTCGCATTTGATGCAGAGGCCGTCGCCCCCAAGTCCGGAAATTTCCGGACTGCGACGAGGCGGCTGCCGGCCGTCGCGCAGATGGGGTTCGACGTCGTCTACCTGCCGCCGATCCACCCGATCGGCACGCAGTTCCGCAAGGGGCGCAACAACACCCTCACCCCCGAGCCGTACGACCCCGGATCGCCGTGGGCGATCGGCTCGGAGGACGGCGGGCATGACGCGATCCATCCCGACCTCGGCACGTTCGAGGACTTCGACGACTTCGTGGCCCGGGCGAGAGAGCTCGGCATGGAGATCGCCCTCGACCTCGCCCTCCAGTGCTCCCCCGACCACCCGTGGGTCAAGGAGCACCCGGAGTGGTTCAACATCAGGGCCGACGGGACCATCGCGTACGCCGAGAACCCGCCGAAGAAGTACCAGGACATCTACCCCCTGAACTTCGACAAGGACCCGGAGGGGATCTACGCCGAAGTGAAGCGGGTGGTCCGGCTGTGGATGGACCACGGCGTGCGGATCTTCCGGGTGGACAACCCCCACACCAAGCCGGTGAGCTTCTGGGAGCGGCTGCTCGCGGACATCGGCGCCACCGACCCCGACGTGCTGTTCCTCTCCGAGGCGTTCACCCGCCCCGCGATGATGCGGGCGCTCGCGAAGGTCGGGTTCCACCAGTCGTACACCTACTTCACCTGGAAGAACTCCAAGCCCGACGTGGAGGACTACCTGGCGGAGCTGTCCCACGAGACGTCGCACTTCCTGCGCCCGAACCTGTTCGTTAACACCCCCGACATCCTCCACGAGTACCTTCAACATGGAGGCGTTCCGGCGTTCAAGATCAGAGCGGTCCTGGCCGCCCTGATGGCGCCGAGCTGGGGCGTCTACGCGGGATACGAGCTGGCGGAGAACGTGGCCGTCCGGCCCGGCAGCGAGGAGTACCTCGATAGCGAGAAATATCAGTACAGGCCGCGTGACTGGGCGGCGGCCGAGCGTGAGGGCCGGAGCCTCGCGCCCTTCATCACGCGCCTCAATTTGTTGAGAAGAGCCCACCCGGCGCTCCAGGAATTGCGTAACCTACGGTTCCATAGCGTCGACCAGCCGGACCTGATCTGCTTCTCCAAGCGACTGCCCGGCGCCTACGACACGGCCACACGACGGCACGGGCTAGGCGATGTTGTTCTGGCCGTCGTCAACTTGGATCCGCATAACACCCGCGAGGCGACTGTCCGGCTGGACATGCCCGCTCTCGGTCTCGACTGGCAAGCCGAGTTCGTCGTGGACGACGAACTGTCGGGCGAGTCGTACCGTTGGCGGCAGGCCAACTACGTGCGTCTCGACCCGCATGTCAATCCCGCACATATCTTCACGCTCCGCCACGGGTCAGCGCACCGCCCGTGAGCGCAGCCCTGCACAACCGGGGAGTCACAGGTGAGCTCGACACCTCAGCCCACACCTCAGCCCAGCGCGAACCAGCCCATCCCGAACACCTTCACGCACGAGAAGCCACGGGACCAGCACTGGTACAAACGGGCTGTCTTCTACGAGGTGCTTATCCGCGGCTTCGCCGACTCGAACGGGGACGGCACCGGCGACATCCGCGGCCTCATCGACAAGCTGGACTACATCCAGTGGCTCGGCGTCGACTGCCTCTGGCTGCTGCCGCTGTACGAATCCCCGCTCCGCGACGGCGGCTACGACATCGCGGACTTCATGAAGATCCTCCCGGACTTCGGTGATCTGGGCGACTTCATCAGGCTCGTCGACGAGGCGCACAAGCGCGGCATCCGAGTGATCGCCGACCTGGTCATGAACCACACGAGCGATCAGCACCCCTGGTTCCAGGCCTCCCGCAAGGACCCCGACGGGCCGTACGGCGACTTCTACGTGTGGAGCGACACCGAGGAGAAGTACCAGGACGCCCGGATCATCTTCATCGACACCGAGTCGTCCAACTGGACCCACGACCCGGTCCGGGGGCAGTACTACTGGCACCGCTTCTTCCACCACCAGCCGGACCTCAACTACGAGAACCCGGCCGTGCAGGACGCGATGCTGGAGGTCCTGCGCTTCTGGCTCGACCTCGGCATCGACGGCTTCCGGATGGACGCCATCCCCTACCTGTTCGAGCAGGACGGGACCAACTGCGAGAACCTCCCCGAGACCCACGCCTACCTGAAGAGGGTCCGGGCCGAGATCGACCGCCTCTACCCCGACCGCGTGCTGCTGGCCGAGGCCAACCAGTGGCCGGCCGACGTGGTGGAATATTTCGGCGACCCTGTCACCGGCGGTGACGAATGCCACATGGCGTTCCACTTCCCCCTGATGCCGCGCATCTTCATGGCGGTCCGGCGGGAGTCCCGCTACCCGATCTCGGAGATCCTCGCCCAGACGCCCAAGATCCCCGAGAACTGCCAGTGGGGCATCTTCCTGCGGAACCACGACGAGCTCACGCTTGAAATGGTCACCGACGAAGAGCGCGACTACATGTACTCGGAGTACGCCAAGGATCCGCGGATGCGGGCCAACGTCGGCATCCGCCGCCGCCTCGCCCCGCTGCTCGACAACGACCGCAACCAGATCGAGCTGTTCACCGCCCTGCTGATGAGCCTGCCGGGCTCGCCCGTGCTGTACTACGGCGACGAGATCGGCATGGGCGACAACATCTGGCTCGGTGACCGCGACGGCGTCCGCACGCCGATGCAGTGGACGCCCGACCGCAACGCGGGCTTCTCCGACTGCGACCCCGGCCGCCTCTACCTGCCAGTGATCATGGACCCGATCTACGGCTACCAGGCGATCAACGTCGAGGCCCAGCAGAAGAGCGCCAGCTCCCTCCTGCACTTCACGAAGCGGATGATCGAGATCCGCAAGCGCCACCCGGTGTTCGGCCTGGGCGACTTCACCGAGCTGAACTCCTCCAACCCGAGCGTCCTCGCGTTCGTCCGCGAGCTCGGCGACGACCGGGTGCTCTGCGTCAACAACCTGTCGCGCTTCCCCCAACCTGTCGAGCTCGACCTGCGCAGATTCGAGGGATCGATGCCCGTCGAGTGCATGGGCGGAGTTCCTTTCCCCCCAATCGGCGAGCTTCCGTATCTTTTGACGCTTCCGGGGCATGGGTTCTATTGGTTCACACTGCCCGTACCCCCGAGGGCGGTCGGCACGAAGGAGGAGTGACGACTTCACTTCAGGAGCTTCTCGCCGGCTGGATCACCGGACAGCGGTGGTTCGCCGGCAAGGGGCGTGCGATCGATGACCTGTCCGTCGAATCCCTGACCGAACTGGACATGGGCGACTCAGACACGGGCGGCTCAGACACGGGCGACCCGCGGCTGGTCCACCTCATCGTGTCCGTACGGCAGGGCGAGCGCAGGACGCGCTACCAGATCCCGGTCGGCCTGCGGACGGACCTGCCGGACCGGCTGAAGCACGTCCTCATCGGCTCCTGTGACTGGGACGGCCGCGAGCGGCAGGCGTACGACGCCGCCCACGACGCGTCGCTGACGTCCCGGTTCCTCACCGGTATGGACTCCGGGCTGCGTGCGCACAGCCTGGGGTTCCACCACGCGCCCGGCTCCACCATCGACACCTCGCAGCGCAGCCTCGTGCTGACCGCCGAGCAGTCGAACACGTCGCTCGTCTACGGCGACAGATACATCATGAAGCTGTTCCGCCAGCTCAGCCCCGGAACCAACCCGGAGCTCGAGGTGATCACCGCGCTGGCGGCCGCCGGGTCCACCCACATCGCCAAGCCGTACGGCTGGATCGAGACCGAGCTGGACGGCGAGCCGACCACGCTGGCCATCATGCAGGAGTATCTGACGAACGCGGGCGAGGGCTGGACGATGGCCCTCACCAGCGTGCGGGACCTGTACGCGTCCCCGCCCGGCCTCGCGGCGGAGGACGCGGGCGGCGATTTCGCGGCGGAGGCGTTCCGGCTCGGCACGGCCACCGCCCAGGTCCACGGCGAGCTGGCCGAAGCCTTTCCAACCGGCGTCATCGAACCGCCGGAGATCAAGCGGATGACCGAGCGGTTCCGCCGCCGGCTGGACAGGGCTGTGGCCGAGGTGCCGGCGCTGGCCCACCACGCGCACGTGGCGGCCGAGGCGTTCGACCGGATGGCGGACCTCGACCACGAGGTCCCGGTCCAGCGGGTCCACGGCGACTACCACCTCGGCCAGGTGATGCGCACCCCCGCCGACTGGATCGTGCTCGACTTCGAGGGGGAGCCCGGCCAGCCGCTCGCGGAACGCCGGGCGCTGGACTCGCCGTTGCGGGACGTTGCGGGGATGCTGCGGTCGTTCGACTACGCCGCGCGGCATCTGCTGGCCGGCCATCCGGGCGCCGAGTCGCTGGAGAAACGGGCGCAGGAGTGGGCCACGCACAACCGGGCGGCCTTCCTCGCGGGATACTCGGAGGGCGGCGGCCGGATCCGCGGCCGTGACGCGGTCCTCCTCCGGGCGCTGGAGCTGAGCAAGGCGGTCTACGAGGTCGTCTATGAGGCGCGCAACCGCCCCTCGTGGCTCCTCATCCCGCTCTCCGCGTTCAGCTGAGGCGTCGGCCGAGCGGATCTGTTGGCATGTCGGACGGCACCGAGGCTTCAGGGCTTTGAGGCGTTTTTGAAGGCAGGGTAAGGCACATGGATTTGGACCGGCTCGCAGGCGGCGCGCACCACGACCCGCACTCGATACTCGGCGCCCATCCGGGCCCCGACGGCGTGACGATCAGGACGTTGCGGCCGTTCGCCGAGAAGATCGAGGCGCTGGTCGACGGCGAGACGCACGAGCTGGCCCATGTCGCCTTCGGAGTGTTCGAGGTGACCCTCCCCGGAATCGACAAGATCCCCGACTACCGGCTGCGGATCACCTACCCGGGGGCCGAGCCGTACGAGACGGGAGACCCGTACCGGCACTGGCCGACGCTTGGTGAGATCGACCTGCACCTGATCGGCGAGGGGCGGCACGAGCGGCTGTGGGAGGTGCTCGGCGCGCGGGTGCTCCGCCACGAGGACACCGACGGCACCGCCTTCGCCGTGTGGGCGCCGAACGCCCAGGGCGTGCGGGTGATCGGCGACTTCAACCACTGGAACGGCGGGGCGCACCCGATGCGCTCGCTCGGCCGGTCGGGCGTGTGGGAGCTGTTCATCCCCGACATCGGGCCGGGCGCCCCGTACAAGTTCCAGATCCTCGGCATGGACGGCGTGTGGCGGGAGAAGGCCGACCCGATGGCCCGCCGCACCGAGGTGCCTCCGGCGACCGCCTCCATCGTGGAGCGGTCGGACTATGGCTGGCGGGACGACGAGTGGATGGCGGCCCGGCCCGCCCGCGACGCCCTCGCCGAGCCGATGAGCACCTATGAAGTGCATCTCGGCTCCTGGCGGCCCGGCCTGTCCTACCGGGAGCTCGCCTCCGAGCTGGTGGCGTACGTCAAGGACATGGGCTTCACGCACGTGGAGTTCCTGCCGGTGGCGGAGCACCCGTTCGGCGGGTCGTGGGGCTACCAGGTGACGTCCTACTACGCCCCGACGTCGCGCTTCGGCTCCCCCGACGACTTCCGGTATCTGGTCGACGAGCTGCACCAGGCGGGCATCGGGGTGATCGTCGACTGGGTCCCGGCGCACTTCCCCATGGACGAGTGGGCCCTCGCCCGCTTCGACGGCACGCCGCTCTACGAGCACGCGGACCCGGCCCGGGGCGAGCACCCGGACTGGGGCACCTACGTCTTCGACTTCGGCCGCCGGGAGGTCCGAAACTTCCTGGTCGCCAACGCCGTCTACTGGCTCAGGGAGTTCCACGTCGACGGGCTCCGGGTCGACGCCGTGGCGTCGATGCTCTACCTCGACTACTCGCGCCGTGAGGGCGAGTGGACGCCCAACGTCTACGGCGGCAGGGAGAACCTGGACGCGATCGAGTTCCTCAAGGAGATGAACGCGGTCAGCTACCGCGAGGCCCCCGGGATCGTCACGATCGCGGAGGAGTCGACCGCGTGGCCCGGCGTGTCCCGGCCCGTGCACCTCGGCGGGCTCGGCTTCGGCTTCAAGTGGAACATGGGCTGGATGCACGACACGCTCAACTACCTGGCCCACGAGCCGATCTTCCGGCAGTACCACCACCATCAGATGACGTTCTCCCTGATGTACGCCTACTCGGAGAACTTCGTGCTGCCGCTCTCGCATGACGAGGTCGTGCACCTGAAGGGGTCGCTCCTGGCCAAGATGCCCGGCGACGAGTGGCAGCGCTTCGCGGGTTTGCGGGCGCTGTACGCGTTCATGTGGGCGCACCCGGGCAAGCAGCTTCTCTTCATGGGCGGCGAGTTCGGCCAGGGCTCCGAGTGGTCGGAGGCGAAGGGCCTCGACTGGTGGGTGCTCGACTTCGACTTCCACCAGGGCGTGCAGCGCCTGGTGAAGGACCTGAACCGGATTTATCGTGAAACGCCCGCCCTTTATTCGCAGGACTACACGCCGGACGGGTTCCGCTGGATCGACGCCGACGACGCGCCGGGGAACGTGTTCTCCTTCCTGCGGTCCGGCTCGGACGGCTCGGTCCTGGCCTGCGTCGCCAACTTCTCCGGCGGCCCCCATGAGGACTACCACCTCGGCCTGCCCTTCGGCGGCACGTGGGAGGAGGTCCTCAACACCGACGGGTACGAGTACGCCGGCAGCGGGGTGGGCAATCTCGGCTCGGTCGAGGCGGTGGATGTCCCCCGTCACGGCCTGCCGTACTCGGTCAGGCTCCGCGTCCCGCCCCTGGGCGCCATCTGGCTCAGGAACCCCGGCACGGCCGACGACATCCCCGCCACCGAGGAGAGTTGACGCCGCGTCGGCATCATGCTTGGGCGCGAAGAATTTCGGTTCCGGGCGGGGCTTGGTGTTCACGGTGCCCACTGAGCCTGCTTGCAACCTGAGCAGGCCCTTCACCAGCCTGGATGCTTGATCACGAGCATCAAATGGCCATTGTGACCCAACCGAAACCAATTCGGCTAGTTGCAAACAATCGGTAGAAACACCGTAAATTCACACTTACCTCCACGAGATCACGGAGGTACGTGTGAGCTACACCAGAAGAAGCTTCCTGACTGCGGTCGGCGCGACCGGCGGCGCGGGAGCACTACTGGCCACCATGGGGGCACTCGGCCTGGCCCCGACCGCTGAGGCGGCCACCAAGACCGCGTTCACCCCGCCCCAGCCGTCCGACTTCTCCCTAACCGGGCGGGCCGGCAAGAAGGTCGTCATCCTCGGCGCGGGCATCGCCGGCCTGACCACCGCTTACGAGCTGGGCAAGGCAGGTTACGACTGCACCTTGCTTGAAGCCCGGGATCGGGTAGGCGGCAGGAACTGGACCATCCGTAATGGCGACCGGCTGACCGAGCTCAGCGGCGCCACCCAGACTGCCCGGTTCGCCCCGGAGACCTACATGAACGCCGGCCCGGCGCGGCTGGCGCAATGGATGGTCACCCTGGACTACTGCCGCGAGCTCGGCGTGCCCGTGGAGGTCTTCACCAACTCCAACGCCCAGGCGTACATCTTCCACGAGGCCGCCGGGATGACCGCCCCGGTCCGCTGGCGCACCGCCAAGGCCGATGTCTACGGATACATCTCCGAGCTGCTGGCCACGGCCACCGACGCCGGGGCGCTGAACGCCAAGCTCACTGCTCAGGACAAGGAACGGCTGCTGTCCTTCCTGTCCTCCTTCGGCGCCATCGGCGGAAAGTCGTCCGGGTTCGCCTATACGGACAACTCACGCCGCGGCCACTCCGTCGACCCGGGTGCAGGCGACCAGGAGGGCACCCTGCTCGGCTCGGTCCCCTCCCTGTCCTCGGTGCTCGCCAGCGGCGTCGGGCAGCGATTCTCCTTCGAGTTCGGCTACGACCAGGCGATGCTGATGTTCCAGCCGGTCGGTGGGATGGACGCCATTCCCATGGCCCTGGCCAAGGCGATCGGCAAGCACCGGATCCACACCCAGTCCCGAGCCACCAAGATCACCAATCTGGAGACCGGGGTCGAGGTCGAATACCAGGACAAGAACGGCAAGACCCAGCTGATCACCGCGGACTACTGCGTCGCCGCGATGCCGCCGCACATCCTCGCCCGTACCCCGCACAACCTCGGCGCCGACGTCCAGGCCGCGCTGGCGACGCCCGTGCCGACCAACGCGGGCAAGATCGGCCTGGAGTACCGCCGCCGCTGGTGGGAGACAGACGAGAACATCTACGGCGGTGTCACCAACACCGACCTGGACTTGGGCACCCTCTGGTACCCATCCTCCGGCTACCACCAGAGCACCGGCCTGATCGTCGGCTACTACAACTTCGGCGCGCAGGCCGACGCCTACGCCGCCCTGTCCCACGCTGAGCGGGAGCGCCGCGCGGTCGAACAGGGCATGAAGATCCACGGCGCCAAGTACCGAGACGAACTCAAGTCATCGATGTCCATCGCCTGGAAGCTCCAGCCGCATATCGAGGGCGCTTGGGTCTCCTGGCCCTCGCGCGAGGGCGCCTACCAGCTACTCAACCGCCCGGCGGGCCGCGTCCACTTCGCCGGCGACTGGCTGAGCTACATGATCGCCTGGCAGCACGGGGCGATCGAATCGGCCCGTAAAACCGTCACCGAGCTGCACCAGCGGGCGCTGAAGGAGTCATGATGAGAAAGCTCGCCGCCCTCGCGGCCGCCGTCGTCCTGGTGTCCGGCGCCGGAGCCGCCGACGCCGCCACGCGCGGCGCCCCCCGCCCGCACGATGTCACCCCGATCCTGCCGCCGGGGCAGACCAACCCATCCATCGCCGACGGCGTGATCGTCGGCTCGAACGTCGCCACCTACACCGCCAGCGGCCTGGGCCCTGCCGTGGCCAACCCGGCCGCGCCTGCCAACAGCCCGGAACGCTACGCCCCGGCCACCCTCCAGCCGGGAGTCACGCTGACTGAGGCGCAGGCCCTGGGGGTTCTGTCGCGGATCAAGGACAACCTGGCCGTCGCCGGGCTGGATCTGGACGATGTCATCTCCATGCGGGCCTTCCTGGCCAACCCGCCCGGCCAGGAAGTGGCCGACTTCGCCGGGTGGAACCGCGCCTACCGCCAGTACTTCGCCAATACCGACCTCGCCACCGGCGCGGTGATCCCGGTTCCCATGGGCACCGCCGCCCCCGCCCCACCCATCCTGGCCAACCCCGCCAGACCCGCCCGGGTCACCATCGAAGTGGCCAACCTGCCGGTCGCGGGCTGGCTGGTGGAGGTGGAGGTGGTCGCCGCCTACCGCTGAGCCGTCCCGCGCCGCCGTACCTTCCAGAGGGGTACGGCGGCGCAGCCACTCGTTTGGGCAGTCGGCCAGCCTGGGCGCCAAACTTCGACCACAACAGGCACCGCTCGACGGGTCAGGCCGCTGTCTCTTCCGGTACGGCTGTCGCGCGCACCGTCGTCAAGATCTCCTCGATGGCATCCACGTCAGCCTCCGGGAACAAGGTTTCCGGACCTCCGGGCGACAACGCCGTGAAAGGCGGCTCGTAGAGCGCCGCGACCGACGAGACCGTTCTTCGCAAGGAAGTCGATCAGATACTTGACGAAGTGCAACTGGTTCGCCGTGAGATCCTTGCCCGCCTGGAAATGGTCGAACGCCTTCGCTGCGGCCTCCCGGTCGAGGCCGGTGAGGGAGCGGAGGAAGACGCCGAGCCCGCCATGCTCGTTCTTGGCTCGCTCGATGTCGTCCTCGGTGCCGAAGCCGTTTGTGATGAAGCGCGGCGACCAGCTCGCGCAGCCGCTTACGCATGTTCTCCAGCATCGGCAGCGTGACGTCCTCCCACCACTGATCAGTGGTGAGGTCCTCAAGGAACTCCTGCTGCTGCCGGACGTTCGGGATGGTCAGGGTGGTCGGATCGAGCAGTGCCGAGGCAATCTCCTGCACCTGGGCGCGCAGCTTGAGGAAGTCCGCATCGGCCTGGGGCAGGGCGAGCTGAAGCCGCAGCGCGAGCAGGTCGAAAGCGCTTGGCCTCCTGGCTGTTGTCGTCCTCCCGAAACTGTGTGGGCAGCCCGGCCAGAGTCGCCGTGATCTCGGCGTGCTTGTCCAGGGTGATTCGGCCCGTTCTTGTCCTGGTTGGGACCGAACAGGTCGGGGCAGAGCCGGGTGCCCCGACCGATCATCTGCCAGTTTCGTCTTCGACCGCACCAGCTTGGCGAACACCAGGTTGACGACCTCGGGCACATCGATCCCGGTGTCGAGCATGTCCACGGAGATGGCGATGTGCGGGGCCTTGTCGCGCTCGGAGAATTTGTCGATCAGATTCTGGGCGAAAGCCTTCCGGTGGGTGATGACCTGGGCGAACTCCCCTCTGAATTCCGGGAAGAGCGCGTTGAAGCGCTCCGCGATGGACTCGGCGTGGTTGTTGTTCCGGGCAAAGATGATCGTCTTACCGAGACGGTCCCCGCCTTCAACCTTCGCGCCGTACGTCATCAGCGTGACGAGCGTCTTGTCGATGGTGTCCTTGTTGAACAGGAACTTGTTGATCTCATCGACGCTGATCTCATCGGGGAAGTCGTCGTCCTCCGACCAGTCGATCGCGTCCCACTTCTCCTTGTCCTCATCTGAGAGGTCGTCGTACTTGATGCCGCCACGTTGGAACTTCAGCGGCACATCGACGGCGCGCGGAGCAACAAGGTAGCCCTCGGTCACGGCCTCTTCCAGGCTGTAGACGTCGGTGGCACGCCGTCTTCGAGGTGAAACAGCCGGTAGGTGTTCCGGTCGATCTCGTCCTTCGGAGTGGCGGTCAGCCCGACGAGCAGCGAGTCGAAGTATTCAAAGATCACGCCGTATTATCCATACAGGTCCACGCGCCTTCACCAGACCGATCACTGCTACACCTCATGGGGTGCCGCTTGCGGGGCCGATGGCAAGGAGTTCGCGGAACTCGCCCACGGCGCGGCGATCCCGCTGGTCGAGGGGTACGGCACGCAGGACCATACGACCCGTTTCGATGATGTGGTGGCTGCGGTAGCCGGGTGCCAGGGAGCCGATCACGGTCGCCGCCTTGCGCGTGCCCTCATCGACTCCGCCCTGGGCGACCGTGCACAGCGCCTCGTGGAGCCGGACATTGGCGCCGTACTGGTAAGTAGAGGTGAGCGTGAGCACATCGTCGCGTGCCCTGTCCGCCGCCCTCTCCTCGCCCGCACCGGCGTAGACCCAGCTCTCGGCGAAGTGAATCTGGTCAGCCTTCCAGAAGCCAAAGGAGTCCGCCGCGACGCCTGCCGACGCCAGATCTAGCAGGTCGTTCAGCGTTGCCCGAGCCTCGTCGTGCCTGCCAAGCATCGTCAGGGCCTTGGCCCGGTTGGTCAGCACATCGACGGTGGGTCGGCCGGCGATCCCCTGGGCGCTATCGAGGAGGCGGAGAACCGTCTCCGGATCGCGCTGGCCGTACAGGCCGTGACCGGCCTCCTCGCCCCTGACCAGCAACCGCAGCCGCAGGTCTCCGGAGGCGTCAGCCGCGTGCCGTGCCGTACGCCACCAGCGCAGCGCGGCCCCGTGCTCACCCAACCTCGTCAGCGCGTTCGCGTACACGGATGCCATCGCCGCCGTGACCCGCTGCAACTCGGTCACATCGCTCGGCGAGGACACCTCCATCTGCCGCCGTACGGCCAGCAGGTCGATGAGGAGATCCGCCGCTACCTGGGCCGGAGGGCGGGTCCGCAGCGCGTACAAGTGATCACCGCAGGCGAGGTTCCAGTCCTCGATGCTCCGGGGCTCGCCGTCCATGGCCATGTCGAGAAGCTGGCGCACCGACTCGTCCGCGGAGCCGCCGGTGAGCGCTCCGATTCCAATACTCGCCGCGGCCAACTGGAGCAGACGACGACGCTCCATAAAGTCACCCTCATCATCATTTGACGTCTGAATCTTGGTCGCGGCTCGTAGCCGTTCCAATTCGGCCACCGATTCACGGAGTGCGACGAGAAATCCCTCCGCGCCGAAGAACCCGTCCAAGCGCCGCACGGAATCGGCATGAGGCAGGCATTCCCCCCGTTCCCATCGTGCAATCCTGGACCAATCGGTAAGAGTCTCCTGCCCCACGGTGGTCAGAGGAACGTCACCGCGCATCCGGCGCAGCGCCGCACCGAACAGATGCAGCGGAGAAGCACTCGGATCGACCGGATTCGGCTTACGCGACATGCCGCTCCAATTGGCGAGGTTGGCTCCCTGATTCGGCCAGATCAAAACCCTTGGACGGGCTTTGATCCCGCCTCAGTATGGACCCGGAAACAGCCCCCTGGCCTCGAAAACAACGGACCCGCAGGCGTTCGCACCGCCGTACGGGTCCCTTGATCAGGAAACGGAGCCCTGACCCATGACACACGATAAAACGACACACGATAAAACCACGGCGCCGGCTACGGAATTCGCCGGGTGGCGAGTCATGAGAAGCGACACCGGGCGCTTCTGGGCCACCCGGGAGCGTCCCTTCTCTGCGGCGGCCCAGCGCGCGGGGGCCATGCGCACAGTCGACGGCGACGACCTCAGCGGTCGGCAGCCACAACGGCTGTGGCTCGATCTGATCCTCGCCTCCGACGACGAGCCACCCCGCGTGCATCTCCAACTCGATGACCTCCCCATCGCCACGCTGACCGCCGACGAGGCCCAGCGCCTCGGCCTCAACCTCATCGCCCTCGCAACCCTGAGCGCGATGGAGAGCCCACCCTCCATCCGACCGTGACGTCGGCCCTCGCGCCGCCTGCGAGCCCCCACAAACCTCCCGCCTGCCGTACATTCCCCGTCCCGGCAGGCGGGCCATACTGTTTCTCCCGAGATCTGCGACGGCCCTGTGGTCTCTCGCATCCGAGGCGTGATGCCTGGCAAGTACGTCTACGGCTTGCGTGATGCCGACGGCGCAAGGGGGGGCCGCACCGGTCGGCGCGGCGCGACGCCGCACCTTAGGGGAGGCTTAAGCGAAGGTTAACCCGGCACGAACCCGTTGACCGGAGGGTGAACGCTGCCTAGTGTTCACTACTAATAGGAAACTTTCCTATGAATAACCCAGGTCCCCCCTCCCCCCACCTGGAGCCTTTCTTGCGAAGAATCCTGCTCGGGTCCCTCGTCGCCGGAGCGGCGCTCCTCGCGCCGCTCGCCCTCGGGACCGCCTCCGCCAGCACCGCCGCCGCCCCCCAGAGCCAGTTGGTCGCGCTGGCCTACGCGGCCTGGGCCCCCAACACCTCTTATGCCATCGGCGCGCGGGTGACCTACAACGGGGCCGACTACGAGTGCATCCAGGCGCACACGTCTCTCACGGGCTGGGAGCCGCCGAACGTCCCGGCCCTGTGGAAGCCCGTCTCGGGCTCCACCCCGACGCCGACTCCCACCAGGACGCCGACGCCGACGCCGACGCCGACTCCCACCAAGACCCCCACCCCCACGCCGACCCCGACGCCCACGAAGACGCCGACGCCCACGCCGACCCCGACGCCGACCGGCACGCCGACCCCCGGCGGCAAGAAGGTGATCGGCTACTTCACCAACTGGGGCGTCTACGCGCGCAATTACCACGTGAAGAACCTCGTCACCAGCGGTTCGGCCGCCAAGCTGACGCACATCATCTACGCCTTCGGCAACGTCGCGGGCGGCCAGTGCGCGCTGTCGGACACCTACGCCGACTACGACAAGTTCTACGACGCCGGATCCAGCGTGGACGGCACGTCCGACACGTGGGACGCGGGCGCGCTGCGCGGCAACTTCAACCAACTCCGCAAGCTGAAGAAGCTCTACCCGAACATCAAGGTCCTGTTCTCCTTCGGCGGCTGGACCTACTCGGGCGGCTTCACGCAGGCGGCGGCCAACCCGACGGCCTTCGCCAACTCCTGCTACAACGCCGTCGAGGACCCGCGCTGGGCGGACGTGTTCGACGGCATCGACATCGACTGGGAGTACCCGAACGCCTGCGGCCTCTCCTGTGACACCAGCGGCACCAGCGCGTACACCAACCTGATGAAGGCGCTTCGCGCCAAGTTCGGGTCCAGCTACCTGATCACCTCGGCCATCACGGCCGACGGCACCAGCGGCGGCAAGATCGACCTCGGCGGGTACGGCACCGCCGCCCAGTACGTCAACTGGTACGACGTGATGACCTACGACTACTTCGGGGCCTGGGCCGCGCAGGGACCGACCGCGCCGCACGCGCCGCTCACCTCCTACACCGGCATCCCGATCGCGAACTACTACTCCGACGCGGCCATCCAGAAGCTGAAGAGCCTCGGCGTCCCGGCGAGCAAGCTGCTTCTCGGCATCGGGTTCTACGGTCGCGGGTGGACCGGCGTGACGCAGAGCGCGCCGGGCGGCACCGCCACGGGCGCGGCGCCCGGAACGTACGAGCCCGGCATCGAGGACTACAAGGTCCTCAAGAGCAGCTGCCCGGCGACCGGCACCATCGCCGGCACGGCGTACGCCAAGTGCGGCAGCAACTGGTGGAGCTACGACACCCCCAGCACGATCGGGGGCAAGATGACCTACGCCAAGAACCAGGGTCTCGGCGGCGCCTTCTTCTGGGAGTTCACCGGGGACACCTCGAACGGTGAGCTGATCACGGCCATCTCCAACGGCCTGAGGTAACCGGCCGAGCACCCTTCGGCCTCACGTGGATCCATCGACTCCAGCCGCGGTATCAGCCCACCCCCCGGGCCACCTCGGCCGCCACTGACCGCGGCTGGCAAGGCCCCCGCGTCTCCGGACGCGGGGGCCTTCACATGTCTCCCGCAGCCTCCCGCGACACAGCACCCCATCTCGTACGGCACAGCCTCTACGCCCACAGCCTCGGACGGCACGGCTCGAAAGCAGGCGAAAGCCGTACCAATCGGGAGGGGCGTCGATAGGGATACCGTCGCTTAAGGTGGCATTTATGGACGCGACTAAGGCGATCTTGGAGACTGTCGACCGGGTGCGGCAGCGCCGTACCGCACCGCTGGTGCTGGAGCTCGATCTGACCGAGGGGCTGTCCGAGGGCCCGCCCGCCGACCCGCTGGGCGCGCTGCTGTCCATGCGCAAGGCGCGCCTCACCGACGTGCTGTCCGGCCTCAAGCGGGCCCGCAAGGACCCCCGCGTCAAGGCGCTGATCGTCAAGATAGGCGGCAACCCGCTCGGGCTCGGCATGGTCCAGGAGCTGCGGACCGCCGTGCTCCAGTTCAGAGCCGCGGGCAAGCGGACCGTCGCGTTCGCGGAGACGTTCGGCGAGTTCGGCGCCGGGACCGTTCCCTACTACCTGGCCAGCGCGTTCGAGAAGGTCTACCTCCAGCCCTCCGGCGACGTGGGCCTGACCGGCGTCGCGCTCGAACAGCGGTTCCTCCGGGACGCGCTCGCCAAGGCCGGCGTGGAGTATCAGCTCGGCCAGCGGCACGAGTACAAGACCGCCGCGAACACGTTCACCCAGAACCACATGACCGAGCCGCACCGCGAGTCGGCCACCCGGATCGCCGAGTCGGTGACCGAGCAGATCACGGCCGGCATCGCGGAGGCCCGCACGCTCGACCCGCTGCGGGTGCGGGAGCTGATCGACCGCGGCCCGTTCATCGGCGCCGAAGCCGTCGAGGCCGGACTGGTGGACGCGCTCAAGTACCGGGACGAGGTCTACGCCGAGACGGTGAAGGACGACGCCCACCTGCTCTACGTGTCGCGGTACGCCAAGTCCGTGCTGTCGAAGCGGCTGCCCCACCCCGGAGAGGACGTCGTCGCGCTGGTGCACGGCACGGGCATGATCCGGCTCGGCCGCAGCGGACGCTCCCCGCTGGGCGGTGGGGGCGCCATGGGCTCCGACACGATCTGCGCCGCCCTGCGCTCGGCCCGGAAGGACGAGAAGGTCAAGGCCATCGTGTTCCGGGTGGACAGCCCCGGCGGGTCGTACGTCGCCTCCGACGCCATCTGGCGTGAGGTCGTGCTGGCCCGGAAGGCGGGCAAGCCCGTGATCATCTCCATGGGCGACCTGGCCGCGTCGGGCGGATATTTCGTGTCGATGGCCGCCGACGTGATCGTGGCCCAGCCCGGCACGCTCACCGGATCGATCGGCGTGTTCGGCGGCAAGCCGGTCGTCGGGGAGCTGCTGGGCAAGCTCGGCGTGGTGACCGAGGCGATCACGGAAGGCGCCAACGCCGGGATGTTCTCCCCGGCGCGCGAGTTCTCCGACGCCCAGTGGGAGCGGGTGAACGCCTGGCTCGACCGGATCTACGACGACTTCGTCGGCAAGGTCGCGGACGGGCGTCGCATGGGCAAGGACAGGGCGCACGAGCTGGCCAGGGGCCGGGTCTGGACGGGCGCCGATGCCCGGGAGTCCGGCCTCGTCGACGAGCTCGGCGGCCTGGAGGACGCGCTCGACCTCGCCCGTAAGAAGGCCGGGCTCGCCTCGGATGCCACCGTCCGGACATATCCGCGCATGCACCCGCTGGAGCGGCTGCGGCCGCCGGAGTCCAGCGAGGACAAGTCGGCCGCGCTGACCCGTGTCCGGCTGGAGGCCTGGGGCCCGATGGCCCGGCTGGCCGGTGAGCTCGGTCTCCCGGCGTACGGCCCGCTCGTCCTGCCCGGCTGGTGGACGATCCGCTAGCCCTTACTGGGAAACCGGGCGGTAGCGGGCGCGGAGCCGTACCAGCGGGGCCTTGACGGGGTCGACGTAGTCGACGCCGAGGACCTCCCCGATGAACAGGGTGTGGTCACCGGCCGGGACGACCTGTGCCGTCTCGACCTCCAGCGCCGTCACGCCGCCGTCGATGACGAGCGCCTCGCTGTGCGTCCCGCGATGATGCGGGACGCCGGCGAGGAGGAGGCGGGCACTGGGCCTGCCCGGAGTGGCGAACCGCGAGGCGATGGCCTGCTGGCCGTCGGCGAGCAGGCTGGCCGACCAGCGGTCCCGGCGGAGCAGCACCTCGGCGAGGTAGCTCTCCGCGCCGAGGCTGACGAGGACGAGCGGAGGGTCGAGCGACACCGACATGAGCGTCGCCACGGTGGTGCCGACGTCGTCCCGGTCATCCTTGACCGTCACCACGCCGACCCCCGCCGGCACCTGCCCCATGGCCTCCGTGAACATTCCCCGCCTCCCTGTCTGTGTGGAGGTGATCATGCGCAGGTTCCACGGCGGCCCGTGTGACCCGCACCTCCCATTTTCGTGATCATGCACAGATTCCCCGCGAGGAGCCATGACCTGCGGCGCCGCCGTTCGTGATCATGCATTCTGTAAACGCATGATCACCAACAGTCTTGGCGCAGGTCAGCAGCCCTTCGCGGGAACCCGTGCATGATCACGCACGAGGTTGGACCTGACGAGAACACCTTCCCAGGAACCTGTGCATGATCACGCCCGAGGGGGGAGTTCGGGTTACAGGAGGCCGTTCTGGGTCAGCCAGTCCTTGGCGACCACCGGCGGGTCGTCCTTGTCGACCGCGATCCGCTTCATCAGCGACACCAGCGTGGCCGTGTCGAGCTTGGCCGAGATCGCGTTGAGGGTCGAGGTCACCGTGTCGTTGGCGCCCGACTTGTAGACGAGCGGAGCGACGTTCTCGGCGCCGAAGGCGTTCTTGGTGTCCTTCAGGGGCACGAGGTCGTTCAGCACGATCTTGGGGTCGGTCGTGAAGACGTTGCCGACCTGGATCGTGCCGCTCTTGATCGCGTCAGCGGTGGTGTCGGCTGTCGGCTTCCACTGCTTGAACTCCAGGCCGTAGACGGACTTGAAGTTCGCCTCCTGCCGCTCCTTGAACTCCGGCGGGCCGCCGACGACGAAGCCCTTCGACACCTTGGCCAGATCCTCGATCGTCGCGAGGTTGTTCTTGGTGGCCGTGTCCTTGGTGACCGTCAGCGAGTTGTTGTCCTCGGCCGCGGCCGGGTCCAGGACCTCCAGCTCAGGCGGAAGCTTGGCCTTGAGGTTGGCCAGGATCTCGTCCTTGGTCTTCGCCGTGGTGCTCTTGTCCACGAAGGCGTTCAGCGAGCCGATGTACTCGGGCAGGATCGTCAGCCCGCCGCTCTTCACCTGGTCGTAGACCACCTCACGGCTGCCGATGTTTGGCTTCTCCTCGACCGTGACGCCCTTGGCCTGAAGAGCCTGCGCGTAGATCGAGGCGAGGAGCACGCTCTCGGGGAAGTTGAAAGAGCCGACGACGACCTTGGCGGCCATTCCCCCCGAGGTCGCGGGAGCGGCGGACGTCGTGGCTGTGGTCAGGGGGTCTGACCCTCCACCACACGCGGATAGGGCGAGCGCTGCGGTCAGGGCGACCGCGGCAGCGCTGAGGATACGTCTCATCGTGCAATCCCTTCACATTCGGGGGGTAATAGAAGGTTAGCGGACCTGCCGCACCCCCGGGGAGACGACCACCCGGTTGAGCAGTGTGAATCCCAACTGGACGGCTAGGGCGAGGGCCGCGATGAGCACCGCTCCCCCGATGACACTGGAGTAACTCTTGGTGGCGAGACCGTCGATGATGAACCGTCCGAGCCCGCCCAGGCCGACGAACGCGGCCACGGTGGCGGTCGACACCACCTGGATCGCGGCGAGCCGCAGGCCCAGCAGGATCAGCGGCAGCGCCACCGGCGTCAACGTCTGGAACAGGACCTGGTGGCCGCGCAGGCCCATGCCGTACGCCGCGTCCCGGAGGTCGGCGTCCACTCCGCGCACGCCCTCGTAGGTGTTGACCAGGATCGGCGGGATGGCGAGCACGACGAGCGGGACGAGCACCGGGAGGACGGTCCCGACGCCGATCAGCAGCACGACCAGCACCAGCAGCCCGAGCGTGGGAAGAGCGCGGGCGGCGTTCGCGGAGATCACGACGAGCAGCGCGCCCCGCCCCGTGTGGCCGATCAGCATGCCGAGCGGGACCGCGACCAACGCCGAGATGAGGAAGGCGGCGGCCGAGAACTCGAGGTGCTCCAGCAGCCGGACGGGGATCCCGTCGGGGCCGGACCAGTTCGCCGCGTCGCCGAAGAAGTCGATCAGCCAGTTCACGCCGTCCTCCTCGCCCGGGACCACGGGGTCAGCAGCCGCTGCGCGAGCACGAGCAGGCCGTCGGACAACACGGCGAGCAGCACGATGAGCGCGATCCCGACGACGATCGGCGTGTAGAACTGCCGCTGCCAGCCGTCGATGAAGAGGTTGCCGAGGCCGCCCTGACCGATGAGCGCGCCGACGCTGACCAGGCTGATGCTCGACACCGTGGCGACCCGCAGGCCCGCGAGGACCACGGGCACGGCGACCGGCAGCTCGACCTGGAGAAGGCGGCGCAGCGGCCGGAATCCCATCGCGACCGCCGACTGCCGCACGTGGTCCGGAACCGAGGTGAGCCCGTCGACCACGGCCGGGATCAGCACGGCCAGCGTGAAGAACGTGAGCGGGAGGATCACCGTCGACTGGCTGAGCCCGGTGACGGACAGGAAGATCGAGAAGAGCACGAGCGAGGGCAGCGAGTAGGTCACGTTCATCAGCCCGGCCGTCGGCTGGTAGAGCCAGCGCCAGCGCATGCAGGCGAGCCCGAGCGGCAACGCGATGAGCAGCCCGAAGACCACCGGCAGGAACGCCATCACGACGTGGTTCTCCAACAGGGTCTTGATTGCGGAAGGGCTGCCGTTGTCCCAGTTCCGCAGGATCCAGTCCCAGCGGACCAGCGGCTCGTCGTTCATGACGGCGACCCTCCCAGATCAGACCCTCCCGAATCGGCCCCGGCCGTCTCCCCGCCGGGCCCGCCGCGGCCGGGGTCCTCGTGGACGCCCACGGCGTACTGGCCGAGGACCTCGTCCAGCGCCTCGCGGGTCACGACGCCCTCCACGCGGCCGTCACCGTTGACGGCGACCGCGGTGCCGTTCGGCGAGAGGAGGGCCGCGTCCAGCACCGCGCGCAGCGAGTCACGCTCGGGGTTGAAGGTCCCGTACGGCGCGAGCCCGCCGTTCCAGCGCCACCCGAGGGGCCGGTTGTGGTCGTCCACCACGAGGTCGGGGGGAGCCGCGCCGGGCCGGACGCTCTTGGCGGAGATGAACGACAGCCGCCGGATGCCCCGGTCGCGGCCGAGGAACTCGCGGACGAAGTCGTCGGCGGGCTCGGTCAGCAGGGTGGCGGGGCCCGCCACCTGCGCCAGACGCCCTCCCACGCGCAGGACGGCGACCGTGTCGCCCAGCTTGATGGCCTCGTCGATGTCGTGGGTGACGAACACGATCGTCTTGTGCAGCTCGGACTGGAGGCGCAGCAGCTCGTCCTGGAGGCTGGCCCGCACGATCGGGTCGACGGCGCTGAAGGGCTCGTCCATCAGCAGCACGGGCGGGTCCGCCGCGAGGGCCCTGGCCACCCCGACCCGCTGCTGCTGGCCGCCGGAGAGCTGGAAGGGGTAGCGGCTCGCCAGCTTCGGGTCGAGGCCGACCAGCTCCATCAGCTCCATCGCCCGCGCCCGGGCCTTCTTCTTGTCCCAGCCCAGGAGGTACGGCACGGTCGCCACGTTGTCCACGATCCTGCGGTGCGGGAACAGGCCGGCCTGCTGGATGACGTACCCGATGCCGCGCCGCAGCGTGGGCGGGTCGATATTTTTCACGTCCTGGTCGTCGAGCAGAATCCGGCCGGAAGTGGCGTCGATCATACGATTGATCATGCGGAGCGAGGTCGTCTTGCCACAGCCGGAGGGCCCCACGAACACGGTGATCGCGCCAGTGGGCACCTCGAGGCTGAGGTGGTCCACCGCCACCGTTCCGTCCTCGTAGCGCTTGGTGACGCCTTCAAATGTGATCACGCGGACCTCGTCCCTCGAAATTGCGATCATCCCAACAGCGCGAGCGCCCTCACTGTTCCCAGGAGTGGCCGCCTTAGCCACTCGGCGTGACGGCCTCTTTCGTGGCCCCCGCCACATGATCCGCCCGTCAGCCTAAGGGCACCTGCCTAGTCTGTCCCGTCCGCCCGAGTTTCGGGAGATCCCAATGGTCCGCGAAACCCGCGACTGAATATCTATCAAAAACGCATCTAATAGTGCGCTGACCCGCGATGTCTTGGCATGATTACTCTCTGGAACCTCTCCAGCCCCTCCGCCACGAACCCAGAGGAGCCGGTCGTGACCCCATCGCTCACCGGTCAGCGCTCCCGCAGCGAGCTGATCGCCGAGCTCTACGAGCGTCACGCCGCCGGTCTGTTCGCGTACTGCCACGACCAGCTCGGTGAGTCGGCCTCCGCCGCCGACGCCATCGTGGCGGTCTTCACCGGCGTCCCGACCGTCGAGCCGCCGCGCGCCGTCCTCTACGCGCTGGCCCGCCGAGAGATCTACCGCAGGGACGTCAGCTACGCCCTTCCCGCCGTCGACTCGATCACCGACCCCGCTACCGCGCTGATCGAGCGGGTGTTCCGCGACATCCGGCCGCACCAGCGGGAGGTTCTGCTCCTGTCGGCCGTCTGCGGCCTCGTGGCGCCGGAGCTGGCGGTCGTGCTCGACGTCGCGCCAGACACCGCCGAGGACCTGACGCTCGGCGCCCGGCGGCGCTTCGCCCAGACGCTGGAGACCGCGACGGCGGCGGCCAGGTCGGCGCCGTTCGTGGCCAGGGAGGTAGCCGAGGTCTACGACGCGATCGGGGTCGCCCCGATGGAGGACGTGCTGGCCCGGCTGCCGTGGCGCCGTCCGGCCGCGGCGGTGCGCGCCCGTGTGCTCTCCTCGCTGCCCTTCGAGGACCCCGGTACGGCTACCGCCGCGCCGAAGCTGCCGACCAAGAAGCTCTGGCCGACCACGCCGACCTGGCCGCTGCCGCTGAGCGATCCCGACCAGGTGAGCAACACGTGCGTCGTGCAGACCGGCGCGCTCACCCCGGCGGAGACGAGACGGAAGCCCAAGCACGAGGCCACGACCGAGCCCATGCCCAAGTTGCGTGGGTCGCTCCTCGCCGCCCTGGGCGAGAGCCGTACGCGCAAGCGGCGTGCGGCCGAACCGGCGGCGTTGCCCGCTCCCGTCCCGGTGGAGGTCGAAGCCCCGGAGGGCTTCGACGCGTTCCGACCGGCCGATACCGACGAGAAACCGGCGACCGCGTCGTCCGCCTCAGACGCTTCGGCTGGCTCGTCCGCTTCGGCGGCTTCGGCGGCTGAGCCTTCTGTGCCGGTCGCGGGTGCGGTGACGGCGGCGAACGCGCCCATCATGCCCGTCTTGTCCGTGTCGCGCCCGGTTGAGGCCCCCGGCGTGGCGGGCACGGAGGCCTCGATAGGTACTCAGGCCTCCGCAGGCACTTCCGGCGCTTCCGGTTCTCCCAGCACTCCGGTCGCTCCCATTGCTCCGGGCGTGCCGTCGAACCTGACGCCGGGTCCGACGCGGGGCTCGGCTCCAGGCGCCGCTTCGGGTGCCACTTCCGGAGCCGCTTCAGGAGTCGCTTCAGGAGTCGCTTCAGGAGTCGCTTCAGGAGTCGCTTCAGGAGTCACCGCTCAGGCGGGCGGCACGGCGGCGAGCACCGCGAGAGAGCCGACCCTCACGCGCACGGAGGCGGCGGCCGCACGGCGCGGCGGCAAAGGCGGTAAGGCCAGCAAGGGCGGCAGGAAGGTGAAGCCCATCAAGGTGGGCGAGCACCACTACGACTGGCTGTGGGAGCTCGTCGGCTTCCTGATCTGCCTCGCCATCGCGCTGATCGTCTTCTTCTGCGTCCCGACCATCGTCACCCCTTAGGCAACCAAGATCTGACCGCGACGCGGAAACTGCGGGATGCTCCGGCCCGCGCGGCTCTCGCATGATCACGAGATCGGGGCATGCGGCGGCGGTGTTCAGCCGCCCGACAGGACCAGCCCGCTCGTCGGGACGCCGGTCCCGGCTGTGACGAGGACGTTCCGCACCTTCGGCACCTGGTTCACGGCGCTTCCACGGATCTGCCGTACGGCTTCCGCGATGCCGTTCATGCCGTGAATGTAGGCCTCGCCGAGCTGTCCGCCGTGCGGGTTGACGGGCAGATGTCCATCGATCTCGATGCCGCCGTCCTGGATGAAGTGCTTCGCCTCCCCCCGGTCGCAGAAGCCCAGTTCCTCCAGCTGTGCAAGGACAAACGGCGTGAAATGGTCATACAGGATGGCTGTCTGAATGTCGGCCGGAGTAAGACCCGACTTCTCCCACAATTGCCTTCCGACAACCCCCATCTCGGGCAGACCGGCCATGTCGTCGCGGTAATAGCTGGTCATCATCATCTGCCCCGCTCCCGCACCCTGGGCGGCGGCCGTGATGATCGCCGCCGGGCGGCGCAGATCTCTGGCGCGCTCGGCGGAGGTCACGACCAGCGCGACCGCGCCGTCGCTCTCCTGACAGCAGTCCAGCAGGTGCAGCGGCTCCACGATCCACCTGGAGCTCTGGTGCTCCTCCAAGGTGATCGGCCTGCCGTAGAACCAGGCGGCCGGATTCGTCGAGGCGTGACGCCGCATGGCCACCGCGACCCGCCCGAAGTCTTCCGACGTAACGCCGTATTGGTGCATGTAGCGCTGGGCGAACATGGCCACCCACGCCGCCGGGGTCATCAGCCCGTACGGCACATGCCAGCTCATCTCCATTCCCTGTGACGAGGGCTGGCCTCCCAACCGGGCGTCCGGCTGACCGAAACGGCGACCGGACCGCTCGTTGAACGCCCGATAGCACACGACCGTGTGAGCGGCCCCCGTCGCGACCGCCATGGCGGCGTGGAGAACCGTGCCGCAGGCCGCCCCGCCGCCATACTCCACGCGGGAGAAGAACGACAGATCGCCGATGCCGACCTCGCGGGCGACGGCGATCTCCTGGTTCGTGTCCTGGGTGTAGGTCACCATGCCGTCCACGTCGGACGGCTGGAGCCCGGCGTCGTCCAGCGCGGCGAACACCGCCTCGGCGGCCAATTGGAGCTCCGAGCGCCCGGACTCCTTGGAGAACTCGGTCGCGCCGATGCCGGCGACAGCCGTACGGCCGGAAAGTGAGCCCATCGAAAAACCCTTCTGCATGATCACGAAAATGGTCGCCGCAGGTCGGCGATGTCGATCGGGAATCCGCGCATGATCACGAGGGAGGGAGGGGGAGCGGGGATGTCAGGCACGGTCGTCTTCGAGGCTGAGGCGGACGGTGGCGGTGGCGTGGGGGCCGAGGCTAACCATGCCGATCACCTCGATCGTGATCTCGCCGTCCGCCACCCCGGCCACCGTGCCGGAGAAGGTGAGGGTGTCACCCGCGTACGCCGGCACGCCGAGCTTCACCTTGATGCCGTGGAGCAGGGCGCCGGGACCGGCCCAGTCGGTGACGTACCGCTCGACCAGCCCCATCGTCGTCAGGATGTTGAGGAAGATGTCCTTCGACCCCTGCGCCCGGGCACCCTCGGTGTCGTGGTGCACCGGCGTGAAGTCCCTGGTCGCGATCGCGGTGGAGACGATCACCGTGGGGGTGAGCTCGATCGTGAGCGGCGGCAGCGTCTTTCCGGCTACGACCTGCTCCTCCGTCGACGTGTGGCTCTGCATCACGACTCCCTCGGAACCCACATCGGCAAGGTCAGCTCGTCGTCCATCTCGCGGTAGGTCACCCGCACCGGCATACCGATACCCACCTCCGAAGCGGGGCAGTCCACGACATTGCCCACAATCCGCACTCCTTCCGGCAGTTCGACCACAGCGACCACGAAAGGCGTCTCCCGTCCCGGCACCGGCGGATGGTGGTGGACCACGTAGCTGTAGACCGTGCCCACACCGCTCGCCACGGCGTACGTCCGGTCGGTCGAACGGCACGAGGGGCAGACCGGCCCAGGAGGATGCCGCAGCTCGCCGCAATCACGGCATTTCTGGATGCGGAGCTCGCCCCTGGCCACCCCCTCCCAGAAGAACTCGGTGTCCCTGTTGACGGCCGGTTTCAGCGGGTACGGCTCGCGCGCCGCCGCCTTGCGCCGAGGACGGAACTTGAGGAGCCGGAACAGCATCTCCGCCACCGGCTCGTCCTGGGAGTACCAGGTGACGTTCCACGTGACGAAGTAGCCCTCGCCGAGCGCGGTCTGCTTGGGACCGGCAAGATCGGCCATCCGCGTCCCGACGGTCAGCTCCTCTCCGGGCCGCACGTACCGGTGATAGGTGTGCTCGCAGTTGGTCGCGACCACCCCCGTGTACCCGGCCTCCGTGAGGGCGTCGAGGACGTCGTCTAGCGGCACCCTCGTCTGCCTGGCCGCGTCGCGGTCGAGCCCCTGCATCGACCAGACCTGGATCATCGCCGGGGGCGCGACGGCGTCCGGACCGGTGTAACGGGGATTGCGATCTCCCATCGCCTCGGTCCAGTGCCGGATCATGGTCGCGTTCACCGGGTACGGCGTGGCGAGCCGGGGGCCCTCTCCCGCCTCGATCGCCTTCTCCGCCGCCGCCATGAGCTGATCGCGCAGGTCTGACTCCGCCGTCACCGTCTCGCTCCCCTTTCCACGGCTCATCGCGGCGGCTTGGGGAGCTGGAGGCCGAGCATGGCGATGAGCTCGCGCTGCACCTCGTTGACGCCGCCGCCGAAGGTCAGCACGATCGCGCCCTTGACGCCGTGGTCGATGCGGTCGATGAGGTCACAGGTCTCCTCGTCGCCCGGATCGCCGAACCGGGCCAGCGTGTCGCCGACGATCCGGCCGACGTCCTGCATCCGCTCGGAGCCGTAGATCTTGGTGGCCGACGCGTCGGGAGCCCCCAGCCAGCCGAGATCCATGTTCGCGGCGACCTGCCAGTTGAGCAGTTCGTTCGTCCGGAAGTACGCGTAAACCTGGGCGATCGCCCGCCGTACGGCCGGCTCGTCGTAGAGCGGCCTGCCGTTCCGGCCGGGCTTGTCCTTAGCCCACCGGACGAACCGCAGGTAGGTGTGCGCGATGTTGCCCGCCGGGCCGAGGGTCACCCGCTCGTGGTTGAGCTGGTTGACGATGAGGTCCCAGCCCTTGTTCACCTCGCCGACGACCATGTCCACCGGGACGCGGACGTCGGAGTAGTACGTGGAGTTGGTGTGGTGCCGGCCGTCCATCGTGATGATGGGTGTCCAGGAGTAGCCGGGATCGTCGCAGTTCACGATCATCATGGTGATCCCGCGGTGCTTCTTCGCCTGCGGATCCGTGCGGGCGGCCAGCCAGATGTACTGCGCGTAGTGCGCCCCGGATGTGAAGATCTTCTGACCGTTGACGACGTAGTGGTCGCCGTCCCTGACGGCCGTCGTCCGCAGCGAGGCCAGGTCCGTGCCCGCCTCCGGCTCGCTGTATCCGATCGCGAAGTGGCACTCCCCCGCCAGGATGCGCGGCAGGAAGAACTCCTTCTGTCCGGCCGTGCCGTACTGCATCAGGGTGGGGCCCACGGTCTGCAGCGTGATGATCGGGTAGGGCACCTCGGCCCTGGCGATCTCGTTGGCGAAGATCTGCTGCTCCAGCGGGCCGTATCCGCCCCCGCCGTACTCCTTCGGCCAGCCCAGGCCGAGCTTGCCGTCCCGGCCGAGCCTGCGGCAGTGCTCCATGTAGGCGTGCCCGAACGGATCCTGGGCGATCTTCGCGCGGTCCACGTCGCTCAGGCAGCCGGCGAAGTAGTCGCGCAGCTCGTCGCGGAGCCGTCGCTGCTCCCGCGTCAGTTCGATGAACATCAGACCAGCGCTCCGATCAGATCGAGCTGGGCCTCCGCGCCGCCCAGCAGGTGGGCGGCGTGTTTGCCCCAGGCGAAGTAGCGGTGCAGCGGGTAGGTCACGTCGAGGCCGATGCCGCCGTGCAGGTGCTGGCAGGTATAGAGCGCCCGCAGCGCGGCGTCGGCGGTGTTGTAGGCGGCGATGGCGAGGTCCTCCTCGGCGGGCAGCCCTTCGGCGAGCCGCCACGCGCCCGACCACACGGCCACGTCGAGCGCCCTCCCCGCGATGTACACGTCGGCGATCTGCATGGTCACGGCCTGGAACTCGGCCAGCGCCCGGTCGAACTGCCTTCGGGTCCGGATGTAGCCGGTGGTCAGCTTGAGCGCCCCCGCGAGGACCCCCGAGGCGGTGGCGGTGATCCCCGCGAGCGCGTGGAGCCGCAGCGACTCCCACGCCCGCCCGTCCGGCTCGCCGACGAGCTCGCCGGGAGCGTCGTCCAGGGTGATCACCGCGCCCGGTTCCCCCGTCGAGAGCGGCGTGTCCTGTACGGCCACCGCCCCCGGCTCGACCAGGAAGAGCCCGACCCCGGCTCCCTCGACGCGGGCCGGAACGAGGATTTTCGCCGCCTCGGCGGCATAGGAGACCATGCTCTTGCGGCCCGTGATCCTGCCGTCCACCGCCGTGGCCATGGGAGGCTCGGCGAGGTCCGCGCCCGGCTCCCGGAGGGCGAACGTGAGCACGATCTGCCCTTCGGCCAGCGGCGCGAGCGCCTCCTTCTGGGCCGCCGTGCCGTACTGGGCGATGGTGAGCGCGGCGACCAGGCTGGACAGCACGGGGACCGGCGCCACGTGCGCGCCCACCTCCCGCAGGATCACCGCCATCTCGACCGCGCCCAGCCCCGCGCCACCCGCCTCCTCGGGAAGGCACACGCCGAGCAGCCCCGCCTGGGCCAGCGCCTTCCAGGTCCCGGTGTCGTACGGCCGGTCGCTCTTCTCGTGCGCGTCGATCCTGGCCTGGGTGGCCTCGCGAGCCAGCACGCCGGATGCCAGCGTGCGCAGCTCTGCCTGGGTCTCGTCCAGATTGAAGTCCACTAGCTCTCCAGAAGGTGTTGCCGGCCGTGCCGGGCGAACTCGTTGGCGATCTCCGTGGTGTCCTCCGGAGTGAGCCGCCGCCAGCCGTCCTCACGGGGCGGCCGCCACCAGACGGGGTCGCCGACCCGCCATCCTTCGGAGGCGAGGCGGCGTTTTATGACCTTGTTGGACGGCGTCTGTGGAAGTGCCGTGCTGATCCGGATATATCTAGGTACGGCTTTGGCGCCCAGATCATCGCGGCGTGCGAGAAAAGCGGAGAACGACGCGATGTCGAAGTCGTCCCGCTCCGGCGTGTCCGGCTCCGGCGTGTCCGGCTCCGGCGTGAGGACGAGCGCGGCCATGACCTGGTCTCCTGCCGCCGCGTCGGGCACGGGATAGACGGCGGCCTCCACGACCCCGGGGAACTCCCTGATCACACCCTCGATGGGGGCGACGGCGAGGTTCTCCCCGTCGACGCGGAGCCGCTCGGTGCCCCGCCCGGCGAAGAAGACGTATCCCTCCTTGTCGGCGTACGCGAGATCGCCGCTCCAGAAGGCGCCGTCGCGGACACGCTCGACGTCGGCCTCAGGATCGTTGTAGTAGCCGTCGAACAGGCCGGCCCCGGCCGTGTTGACCAGCTCGCCGATCGCCTCCTCGGCATTGAGGAGCCGTCCGCCCTCGATGACCGCAGGAGGACACGGCCTGCCGGTCAGCGGGTCGCGGATCTCGACGCCCTCGGGCAGGCGTCCCAGGCATCCCGGCGGCCCGGCGGGGTCCGGCGAGATCGAGATCGCGGTCTCCGTGGAGCCGAACGCGTCGATCACGTGACACCCGAAGCGCTCCCCGAAGCGCCTGGTGGCGATCGCGCTGCCCTCGTTGCCGAAGGCGATTTTCAGCGTGTTGTCCCGGTCGTCCGGGCGCTCAGGGGTGGCCAGCACGTAGGACAGGGCCTTGCCGACGTAGTGGAGGTAGGTGCAGCCGTACTTCCTGACGTCCGGCATGAGGCCGCTGGCCGAGAACCTGCGCCGCAGCACCAGAGCGGCCCCCGACGCGACGGCCGGCGCGTACGCCGCCATGATCGCGCCAGAGTGGAAAAGAGGCATGGAGCAGTAGACGACGTCCTCGGGCGTGAGCAGGGCGGCCAGGCTCATGCCCGGCACCGCGATCTTCCGCTGGGTCACCTTGACCGCCCGCGGCCTCCCCGAGGTGCCCGACGTGAAGATCAGCATCGTCAGCGCGTTCCCCCGGACGGCATCAACCCCTGGCCCCGTGTGCGCCCTGTCGAGCCGTACGGCATCGGCCCTTGGCCCTGCGGACCGCCCTTCGGGCCGCCGTACGGCGTCGGCGGGAACGACCGGGACATGGAGTTCGGCCGCCATCTGGTCCGCGAGGGCGGCGTATGAGCCCTCGGCGACGAGGAGGTCGACGTGGGTGGCGCGCGCGTCCCGCGCCAGGTCGGACGCGGCGCGCGTGGTGTTGAGCGCGACGAGGACGTTGCCCGACAGAGCGGCCGCGCCCAGCAGGAACACGAGCTCCGGAACGTTGTCGAGAAGCACCCCGACGTGAAGCGTGTCCTTACCCAGGGCCGCCGCACGGCCGGCCATCCAGGTGGCCAGGGAGCGGCACTGCGCGACGTACTCCCGCCACGTCCAGACGCGGTCCTCGAACAGCAGCCCGGGGCGGTCGTCCGCGCCCCGCCGCTCGATCAGCGCCGCCAGTGTCTCCGCGGCCGTCTCCGTGGCCGTCTTCGCGAGCGCCTCCGCGCCCCCTGCGGCGGCGGGCGTCATCGGAGAGTGTGCGGACTCGCTCGCCCCTCCCAATCCCGCCTCCTCGCAAAACGTCGACAGAACCGCAAAGTAGAACGGATTCTAATCTCTGTCTAGGGGGCAACTTCTTGAACCACCCATGACACGCAGATGAAACACGAAAGTCATGGATGGACGCGGTTCTTTGTGACTGGTGAGTAACCAAGCCGGGCACGCGGAAATCAGATAACGTGTTCCTATGCGTACCCCGCATGCCGTCTCAGATGCCTCCGCAGATGCCCTCACGCCACCTCCGGAGGGGGCGCCCAGCATGGAAAGCCATCCGATCTCAACCGCCGCCGCCCCCGGTGTCCGGACCCGGAGTCAGCATCAGCGGCGCAAGCGCATCGTTCAGGCGGCGGCCGCGCTCGCCTCACGTGGCGGTGTCGAGGCCATGCAGATGCGCACGGTGGCCGAGCGCGCGGGCGTCGCCCTTGGCACGCTCTACCGCTATTTTCCGTCGAAGATGGATCTCGTCGTGGCGGTGGTGGGCGAGGAGATCGACCTGCTCGAGTCGAGCATCGAGCGACGGCCGCCGAGCGCCCCCACGGCCGCCGGGCGGGGCGTCGACGTCCTGATGCGGGCGACTCGTGGTCTCATGCGCGAGCCGGAGCTCGCCGACGCCCTCATCCGCTCGCTGATCCTGGCGGAGGTGGAGACGCCCTTCGGCGACCGGATGGCCGGCCTCCTCCTGCGGGTCGCCGGAGAGGGGCTGACCGCCGAGGACGCCTCGGAGGAGCAGTTCGCCCTCGCCGGATCTCTCGCCAGCGTCTGGGTCCACGAGCTGCTGGAGATGCTGCGTGGCCGCCGGACCTACGACCAGATCCAGCGGCGCATCGAGATCGCGGCCGCACGCCTCCTCGCCGACTTCTGACTGCGGGCGTCTGACTGCGGGCGTCGAGTTTCTCCTCGGTTGAACATCGTCCCCCCGCCGGACCTGGCTTCTTCCGCTCGAAAGTAGAACGGGTTACATTCTGAGCCAGAACAAGGTTCTGAGCGCAGGAGGTCCCCGTGGGCACGCCGGTCATCGTCGAGGCGGTACGCACTCCGATCGGGAAGAAGGGCGGCTGGCTGTCGGGCGTCAAACCGCGGGCCCTGCTGGGCGCCACCCTGAAGGGTTTGGTGGACAAATCCGGCATTGACCCCTCGGCCGTGGGACAGGTGTTCGCCGGCTGCGTCACCCAGGCCGGAGAGCAGGGCGGCCACGTGGGCCGGTACGCCTGGCTGTACGCGGGCCTGCCGTACCAGACGGGCGTGACGACGATCGACGCGCAGTGCGGATCGTCGCAGCAGGCCGTGCACCTGGTCGCGGCGCTGATCCAGGCAGGCGTCATCGACGTGGGCATCGCGTGCGGCGTCGAGGTGATGAGCCGTCAGCCGCTCGGCAGCAACGTCATCCCCGCCAAGCCTCAGCCCGACGACTGGTCGATCGACCTGCCGGACCAGTTCACCGCCGCGGAGCGGATCGCGGGCCGTCGCGGCATCACACGTCAGCAGCTCGACGCCTTCGGTGCCCGCTCGCAGCAGCTCGCGGCCAAGGCATGGGCCGACGGCCGGTTCGAACGCGAGATCCTGCCCGTGGTCGCTCCCGTGCTCGGGGAGGACGGCACACCGACGGGTGAGCGCCGCATGGTGACCAAGGACCAGGGGCTGCGCGAGACGACGGCCGAGGGGCTCGCCAGGCTCAAGCCGGTGCTGGGCGAGAACGGCCTGCACACGGCGGGCACCTCGTCACAGATCTCGGACGGCGCCGCGGCGGTGCTGCTGATGAGCGAGGAAGCGGCCGCTCAGCACGGGCTGCGTCCCCGTGCCAGGATCCTCGCCCAGGCGCTCGTCGGCGCCGAGCCGTACTACCACCTCGACGGCCCGGTGGACGCGACGGCGAAGGTGCTCGCTCGGACCGGGATGGCGATCGGCGACCTCGACCTCTTCGAGGTGAACGAGGCGTTCGCGGCCGTCGTGCTCTCGTGGGCGTCGGCCCACCAGCCGGACATGGACCGGGTGAACATGAACGGCGGAGCCATCGCGCTTGGCCACCCGGTCGGGGCGACCGGCTCGCGCCTGATCACGACGGCACTGCACGAACTGGAGCGGTCGAACTCGTCCACCGCCCTCATCTCGATGTGCGCCGGAGGAGCCCTGGCGACCGCCACCGTCCTCGAACGCGTCTGACAGTGATGATGTAGATGAGCCTGCGGCCCACGCGCTCCCCGCACGGAACCGGAGACCGTGAGCCGATCTTCCCGGCCCTCCCCCTGAACTGCTCATCCGAGCCAGGGCCCCTGATTTCAGCCCTCCCGCCCAAGCTCAAGCCCCCACAAGCCCCACAAGCCCCGCAAAGTCCCCAGACCAAGCCCGGAGACCGGAGCCTTCTCCCCCAACCCTTCCGTCGGAGTCCCGCTCGACCCCGATGGCCGCCACACGGCCAACTTCCCGATCCGGCACGGCATTTCGCCGCCGCCGTGGCGATAACCTGCCTTTTTACAGGAGGAATAGGCCCTGGTTGGAGCAGGCGATGGCGCACTTCGTCATAGACTCTTAGACATCGGATGTCTAAGAGTCCGGACAAACGAGACATACCGCTTGTCGGTAGGGGCTCCAAGGGGTGCATGGCGTGGCAGTTACCGACGCGGCTATCGACAGAATCAAAGACATGATCATCTCGGGAGAGCTGGCCCCGGGCGATCGGCTGCCCAAGGAGGCCGATCTGGCCGAGCGGCTGGGCCTGTCCCGTAATTCGCTCCGCGAGGCGGTCCGGGCGCTCGCTTTGATCAATGTCCTGGACGTACGACAAGGCGACGGCACCTATGTCACGAGCCTGGAGCCGCACCTCCTTCTGGACGCGTTGTCGTTCGTGGTCGATTTCCACCGGGACGACACGGTCCTGCAGTTCTTCCAGGTGAGAAGGATTCTGGAGCCTGCCGCGACGGCGATGGCGGCGACGCAGATGAGCGACACCGACATCGAGGACCTGCGCAAGATCCTGGACTCGCTGCCCCCAGAGCCCAGTGTCGAGCAGCTCGTGGCCAACGACCTCGAGTTTCACCAGCGGATCGCGGCGGGCTCGGGCAACGCCGTGCTGTGCTCCCTGATAGAGAGCCTGTCCGGGCCGACCACCAGGGCGCGGGTGTGGCGCGGTCTCACCCAGGAGGGCGCGCTCGGCAAGACGCGGGAGCAGCACGTCGCCATCTATGAGGCGATCGCCGCCCGACAGCCCGAGGTGGCGAGGGCCTGGGCGACCGTCCACGTCGCAGGCGTCGAGGAGTGGCTCCGCCAAGCCCTCTGACTCCTCCTCAGCGCGCGAGCCGCCGCACATGCCGCCCACATCCCGCCCACATGCCGCCGCGCATGCCCCTGCGCGCGACGATGCGGAACTCGCCGCTGGGCCTCCATGAGTGCGACCGCGTGCGCTCAGCCGGGGCGTACGGCGCCACGGAAGGTCTGCAGGTAGAAGGCCGAGTGCAGGACGTCGACCTTGCGCACGACGTCTCCCGTTTTCGGCGCGTGAATCATCATCCCGCTCTTGGCGTACAGCCCCACGTGGGCGGGAGCTCCAGGGCCACCGCCGAAGAACAGCAGGTCGCCAGGCCGTACGCCATGGAGGGACACCCGACGGCCCTGATGGAACTGCGTCCCCGTGTAGTGAGCCAGCTTCACTCCCGCCCTCGCCCACGCCGCCACGGCAAGGCCGGAGCAGTCGAACCCGACTCGGCCCGCTCCTTTGCCGATCCCCCGGCTTGGCCCGCTCAGCGAGCCACCACCCCAGGTGTACGGCAGGCCGAGCCACCTCTCCGCCGCCTGGACCGCGATCTCGCCCCGCGTCCTCAGCGCGGTCCTCTCCGCCGTGCTCTTCGTCGTGTTATGCCTCGAAGACGTCTCGCCGGAGCGTTTCTCCTGCACCGCCTTGCTTCGCCGGTCGGGCGGCGGGCCGCCGGGGCGAGCCCACCACTCAGTGAGAACCCTGGGCGGCCTCACACTTCTGGCCTGCCCCTGCGGCTCTCCTCGCCCCGGGCGCTCCGACTGGCGCCACTCCCAGCCGAATTCCTCCCGACCCCGCAGAGCTCCAGTCGGCAGCACGGGTCCACCTGGCGCCGGCCTGCTCGGCGCTGAAGCGGGCGTCGTTCGGCCCGGCTTCACCTCCTCGCTCCAGGACGCGGTGAATGCTGCTCCGGCGACGGCCGCGGTGCCGAGATTGATAACCAGGATGAATGAGATCACTGTTCCTCCCGCACTCGATGGGAAATCGAGCCTCAGGATGCGATCCGGAATGTCAGCCACCCATCGCCGAACTCAGTTCTGTGGAGAACGCCAGTTATCCACAGAACTGAGGACTCCCATGAACGCCGCCTGCACCGATCTTGTTGCACGGCTGCGCGTGTTCCGCCATGGTGAGGCACGGCGTTCAACGTCTTAACGGTGCCGTTCTCGCTGCGGGGGCCCTTCGGAAGGCAAGGGCGCGATGAGAGAGCAGAGGATTCATTGTGAAAAGCCTGATCGCCCGGCTGTGGCGGAGCATCGGCGGGTCGCTTCAGTGGCGGATCCTGTGGATCTTCCATGCGAAATTCATGGTCGGTGTCACGGGGATCGTGCGAGACGAGGACGGGCGGGTGCTGTTGCTGAGGCATCGGTTGTGGCCGGAGGGCCGGCAGTGGGGGCTGCCCACGGGCTACGCGATCAAAGGCGAGACCTTCCAAGACACGGTCGTGCGGGAGGTGCGCGAAGAGACCGGGCTGGCCGTTCGACCCGGCGAACTCGTCCAGCTCAAAAGCGGCTACCGGCTGCGGGTGGAGGTGGCCTATGAAGCCGAATTCGTCAGCGGCACCGTGAAGATCGACTCCCTTGAGATTCTGGAGGCGAAGTGGTTCGCCGCGAGCGATCTACCGGAAGGGCTGCTGGAGTCGCACCGGCGCCTGATTGCCGGCAAAGGCGAGTAGCCGGCGCGGGAGGCAGTCGCACTCTGTCAGCCCGGCACCGGATGAGCATCCCGCTGTGAGCGCGGCAGAGCACTCACCCGGAACTTGTGATGTTTCTCCTGGGCTGGGGGCCGGCCTCAGGCGCGGGGCAGGCCGTACCATTCCTGGGCGGTGGAGCCGAAGACCTGCGCGCGCTCGGGCTCGGAGAGGTCGGCTGTGAGCTCGCGAGCCAGCTCTACTACCCGGCCGTACGACGCGGCGAGTTCGCAGACGGGCCAGTCCGAGCCGAACATCACGCGGTCAGGGCCGAAGCACTCCAGGACATGGGCGGCATAAGGCGAGATCTGCGGCGTCTCCCATGACGTCCATGACGCCTCGGTGACGAGGCCGGACAGCTTGCACGCCACGTTGGGCAGCTTGGCGATCTCCTTGATCTCGCTGGCCCACGGCTCCACCTCCCCGGAGGCGATGGGCGGCTTGGCGGCGTGGTCGAGCACGAACTTCAGGTCGGGCGTCTCCCGCGCCACGGCGCGGGCCACCGGAAGCTGCGGCAGCAGCACGAGCAGGTCATAGGCCAAGCCGGCGTCGCAGATCGCACGCAGCCCCCGGCGGACGTCGGGCCGGGCGATCCAGGCGGCGTCGGCCTCGTCCTGCACCTGATGACGGAAGCCGACGAGCCGGTCGCCGCCCACCAGGAGGCGCAGCTTCGCCACCTGGTCGGCCACGTCGGACGCGGTGAGGTCCACCCAGCCGACGACCCCGGCGATCAGGCCGTCCGACGCCGCGGCCGTGCTCAGGAACTCGGCCGTTTCGTCCGAATCGGAGACGGTCTGCACGAGCACCGTCCCGCTCACACCCGCCGCGGCCGTCTCCCGCCGGAGGTCCTCCAGCGTGTACGGCTTCCGCAACGGCGCCAGGGCGTCACCGGACATCCACGGATATTTCCGCCGAGACGGGTCCCACAGATGGTGGTGTGCGTCGATCACGTCAAGTCTCCCGGTACGCCCCATTGCCTGATCACGATGGGGGATCTCCATGGTCAGATGGGCGAAAGAGGAACCAGTTCAGGATCACGTAAAGAGTGCGCGCCGGTCAACGGCTCGGCGGGGAGCCTGTGCATGATCACGACGAGGGGTGCAGGCGGTCAGAGGGCACATCCAGGAAAGTGTGCGTGATCACGCACAAGGTTGCGGCTGGCCACACGGCACATCCGGGACCCTGTGCATGATCACGCCGGGGGGAGGAGGTCGGGCCAGAGGGCGTCGGGGATGGGGTGGGCGGCCAGGGTCATGTTCTGCTCGACCTCGGCTGCCGATCGCATGCCGATGACGACCGACTTCACCGCCGGATGCCGGAGCGGGAAGGCCATCGCCGCCTGCGGAAGCGTGACGCCGTGCCGTTCGCACACCCTGGCCATCTCCCGGGCCCGTTCGAGCAGCTCAGGAGGCGCCGGCGCGTAGTTGAAGGTCCCACTCGGATCGTGTGTGGCCAGCAGGCCGCTGTTGAACACTCCCCCGGCGAGGACGGACACTCCGCGCTCCACGCACAGCGGGAGCAGCTCGGCCGCGCCCGACTGGTCGAGCAGCGTGTAGCGCCCGGCCAGCAGCACGACGTCGATGTCCGTCTCCCTGACGAAGTCCGCGAGCATCTGCCACTGGTTCATCCCGGCGCCGATCGCCTTGACCACGCCCTGGTCGCGGAGCTCGGCCAGGGCCGGGTACGCCTCGGAGACGGCCTCCTTCCAGTGGTCGTCCGGGTCGTGGATGAGGGCGATGTCGATCGTGTCGAGGCCGAGGCGCTCCATGGACTCCTCCAGCGACCGGCGGACGCCGTCGCGGGAGAAGTCCCAGACCCGCTTGTGGGTGGCAGGCACGTCGAAGCCCTGGTCGTCACGGAAGGCATGGTCGTCGCGGCTGCCGTCCGAGTTGGGCACGAGCAGGCGGCCGACCTTCGTCGACACCACGAATTCCTCGCGCGGCCGCTCCCGCAGCGCCGCCCCGAGCCGCCGCTCGGACAGGCCGAGGCCGTAGTGAGGGGCGGTGTCGAAGAGCCTGATCCCGGAGTCCCAGGCGGCGTCCACGGCCGCGAACGCCTCCTCGTCCGTCAGGGCCGAGAACAGGTTTCCGATGGGCGCGGCTCCGAAACCGTGCCTGGTCAGGTTCACGGAAGCTCCCATACCTGGTGAAGCCCGGTGGACGAGGGGTCGAAGTCGCCGTCGAGGAGGGGGTTGATCCGTGCCTGCCACGCCTGGTCCGCGGGATGGTCACGCAGGAACTCCTGCAGCCGGGCGTAGTCCTCCACCTCCACATAGTGGAAGAGGTCGAGGCCGTCGCGCCAGATCCGCCAGGTGTGGACGCCGCCCTCCCTAAGAGCGGCGTCCAGGTCGGCCGGAATGACCGCGTGGACCTTCTCGTACTCCTCCTCGCTGCCCGCCTTGACGCGGGTGCGCAGAGCGATCCTTTGCATGGGTGCGCTTTCTGCTAGGACGACCTAGGACGAGCGGGGCCGCAGGCGCAGGCCCTGCATGCCGCCGTCGACGGCGAGAGCCGTACCGGTGGTGGCAGAGGCGAGCGGGCTGGCCAGGTACGCGATGGCGTGTGCGATCTCCTGCGCGCTCACGAGCCGGCCCATCGGCTGGCGCTGTTCGAGCGCGGCACGCTCGGCGACCGGGTCCGGCGCGGCGTCGAGCAGGCGGCCGACCCAGGGGGTGTCCGCTGTGCCCGGGTTGACGCAGTTGACCCGGATGCCGTCCTGAACGTGATCTGCCGCCATAGCGAGGGTCAACGACAGTACGGCCCCTTTGGAGGCACTGTAGAGCGCCCGGTTCGGCAGCCCGGCCGTCGCGGCGATCGAGCAGGTGTTGACGATGGCCGCGTGCTGCGACTGCCGGAGGTACGGCAGGGCCGCCCTGGCCACGCGGACCATGCCCACGACGTTGATGTCGAGGACCCGGAGCCACTCGTCGTCGGGGTTGTCCGCGACGGTCCCGGCGGCTCCGATCCCGGCGTTGTTGATGACGATGTCGATCCCGCCGAAGTGCTCGGCCGCCGCGGCGACAGCCGTACGGACCGAGGAGTCGTCGCTGACGTCGGCTTTGAGGCCGAGGAACGGCTCGCCGGGCGGGTTGATGTCGAGGCAGGCGACGCGGGCGCCGCGCTCGGCGAGCAGAGTCGCCGTGGCGAGCCCGATTCCGGAACCGCCGCCGGTCACGAGTGCGGCAAGGCCGTCGAATTCCGCGCTCATCGGTCACTCATTTCTTGCGGGTGAGGGGGGTCGGACAGCTCATGAGGATCTCCAGACCGGTCCGTCGGGGTAAGAGTAGGCCGCGATGGACTCGGGGTACATGGTGGCGCTGAAGCCGGGGGCGAGCGGCGCCTGGTAGGCGCCGTCCCTGATCACGACGGGGTCGGCGAAGTGCTCGTGGAGGTGGTCGACGTACTCGATGATCCGGTCCTCCATGGAGGCGCTCACGGCCACGTAGTCGAACATCGCCAGGTGCTGGACCAGCTCGCACAGGCCCACGCCGCCGGCGTGCGGGCAGACCGGCACGCCGAACTTGGCCGCGAGCAGCAGGATCGCGATGTTCTCGTTCACTCCGGCGACGCGGGCGGCGTCGAGTTGGAGATAGGAGACGGCCCCCGCCTGCAGCAGTTGCTTGAAGACCACCCGGTTCTGCACGTGCTCCCCGGTCGCGACCTTGATGGGCGCGACCTCCCGCGCGATGGTCGCGTGTCCGAGCACGTCGTCGGGGCTGGTGGGCTCCTCGACCCACCACGGCTCGAACTCGGCGAGCGCGTTCACCCAGGCGACAGCCGCGCCGACGTCCCAGCGCTGGTTGGCGTCGACGGCGATCCGGATGTCGTCGCCGCAGACCTCACGGGCGATGCGCATACGCCGGATGTCGTCGTCGAGGTCGGCGCCCACCTTGAGTTTGATCTGCGTGAAGCCGTCCTGGATGGCCTCTTTGCACAGGCGGCGCAGCTTGTCGTCGCTGTAGCCGAGCCAGCCCGGCGAGGTGGTGTACGCGGGAAAGCCATGCTCCTTGAGCCGGGCGATCCGCTCCTGCCTGCCGGGTTCGGCCGCGCGGAGGATGGCCAGGGCCTCCTCGGGCGTGATGGCGTCGGTGATGTACCGGAAGTCGACGAGGTCGACGATCTCCTCGGGGGACATCTCGCTCAGGAGCAGCCAGACCGGCTTGCCCTCTTTCTTGGCCTTGAGGTCCCACAGGGCGTTGACGACCGCGGAGATCGCCATGTGCATGACGCCCTTCTCCGGGCCGAGCCAGCGGAGCTGGGAGTCGTAGACCATCTCGCGGTACACCGCGCCGATATCCTCGGTGGACCTGCCCACGACGTACGGCTCCAGCGCCTTGATGGCGGCGGTCTGGATGTCGTTGCCCCGGCCGATGGTGAAGGCGAAGCCGTGGCCCTCGTGCTCACCGTCGCGGATTACCAGGTAGGCCGCCGAGTAGTCCGGGTCCGGGTTCATCGCGTCGGAGCCGTCGAGCTCGACCGACGTCGGGAACCGGATGTCGTAGGTATCCATCGCCGTGATCACGGAGGACTCTCTCGACGTGACCTGCTCCGCCGTCATGCCTGGCCAACCGTCTGGCGCTGCCGGCCGAGGCCGTCGATCTCAAGCTCCATGACGTCGCCCTTCCGCAGGTACGGCTGGCCGGGAATGCCCAGCGCCACCCCAGCCGGGGTCCCGGTGTTGATCACGTCTCCCGGGTCCAGAACCATGAACCAGCTCAGATAACGGATGATCTCGGCCACCTCGAAGACCATGTCCTTGGTGTCGCCGTTCTGACGGAGCTCGCCGTTGACCCACAACCGCAGGCCCAGGCTCTGGGGGTTCGGGACCTCGTCGGCCGTCACCAGCCACGGACCGAGCGGGTTGAAGGTCTCGCACGACTTGCCCTTGTCCCACTGGCCGCCGCGCTCCAGCTGGAACTCGCGCTCGGAGACGTCGTTCGAGATGGCATAACCTGCGATCACGGACAGCGCGTCCTCATGGGACTCCAGGTAGCGGGCGGTCTTGCCGATCACCACGGCGAGCTCGACCTCCCAGTCGGTCTTCTCGCTTTTCCGTGGAACGAGGACGTCGTCAAAAGGTCCGACGACTGTGTTGGACGCCTTCATGAAGACGACCGGCTCGTCCGGGATCGCCGCACCGGACTCGGCGGCGTGGTCGCGGTAGTTGAGACCGATGCACACGACCTTTCCCGGGCGCGCGACGGGCGCCCCGATCCGCAGCCCTTCGGCGTCCAGGACGGGCAGGTCGTCATCGGCGAGGGCGGCACGCACACGTTCCACCCCATCGCCGGCCAGGAACCGCCCGTCGAGATCCGCTCCGTTCAGGACGCCGGTCAGGTCGCGCAGACGACCCTCGCCGTCGAGCACCGCCGGGCGCTCGGCATCCTTGGATCCAACCCGAAGCAGCTTCACAAGGCCCCCTATACATCCGATGTTTTCTCCAAGAGAAGATTCGTGGGAGGTGAGGGGGATGTCAAGCCCGCAAGCGTAAAAACATCGGATGACCTGCGATGACGACCGAGGGTGACTGAAAACGCCTGAGGTTACGTCATGGTTACCAGAGAGCCCGCCTTGACGGGCAGGCGGGGCCGTAATAGAACACGTTTCAGAAAGAGTCAGCGAACAAGCGCTTGATCAAACGGATATCTCACCGTCATGGGCCGGGAATCGCCCTCGACAACGGCAGCCGAACGCAATTAGGTGGTCCCATGCACATCGACCTCGTCGACCAGGACGATTACGCCAGCCAAGGTGTCCCGCACGACCAGCTTCGATGGCTCCGGGACAACGCCCCGGTCTTCTGGCACGAGGGCGACGCCGAGCGCGGCTGGCCCGGCTTCTGGGCGATCACCAAGCACGAGGACGTCGTCCACGTGTCCCGTCACTCGGACCTGTTCTCGTCGGCGCGACGGCTCGCGCTGTTCAACGAGATGCCGGAGGAGCAGCGCGACCTCCAGCGGCTCATGATGCTCAACCAGGACCCCCCGGAGCACACCCGGCGGCGGTCCCTGGTCAACCGCGGCTTCACGCCCCGCGCGATCGGTCAGCTCGAGGAGCACATCCGGGACATCTGCCACCAGCTCGTCGACGAGGCGCAGCGCAAGTTCGCGTTGTCTCGCGATCTCACGCCGGCTTCTGAGATCGCTGTGTCACGCAATCTCATGCCGACTTCTGAGATCGCTGAAGTCGACTTCGTCACGGACATCGCGGCGCCGCTGCCGCTGTACGTCATCTGCGAGCTGCTCGGCGCGCCGGTCGAGGACCGGGACAAGATCTTCGAGTGGTCCAACCGGATGATCGGCAGCGAGGATCCGGACTACGCCACCAGCCCGGAGGAGGGCGCGGTCGCGGCCGCCGAGGTCTACGCGTACGCCAACGCCCTCGCCGCCGCGCGCAGGGAGCAGCCGAGGGACGACATCGTCTCCAAGCTCATCCAGCCGGCCGACAACGGCGAGGTGCTGGCGGAGGACGAGTTCGACCTGTTCGTCCTGCTGCTCGTCGTCGCGGGCAACGAGACCACCAGGAACGCGGCGTCCGGCGGCATGCTCGCCCTCTTCGAGCATCCCGAGCAGTGGGCGAGGCTGGTCGAGAATCCGGCGCTCGCCCGCACGGCGGCCGACGAAATCGTCCGATGGGTGTCGCCCGTCAACCTCTTCCGCCGTACGGCCACGGCCGACACGGCGATCAGGGGCGCGAAGATCGCCAAGGGCGACAAGGTCGTCGTGTTCTACGCCTCGGCCAACCGGGACGCGGACGTCTTCGCCTCGCCGGACGTCTTCGACATCGGGCGTGACCCCAACCCGCACATCGGCTTCGGCGGCGGCGGCGCCCACTTCTGCCTGGGCAACCACCTGGCCAAACTGGAGCTGCGGGTCCTCTTCGAGGTCCTGGCGGAGCGCCTCCCCGGCATCCGCCAAACCGGCGACGCCACCCGGCTGCGCTCCAACTTCATCAACGGCATCAAAACCCTCCCCGTCACCCTGTCGGCGTGATCATGCAGGGTTTCCCGGGAACCGCCCATGACCTGCGCCCCACCCCGGCGTGATCATGCACAGGTTCCCAGGAAGCGTTCCCGCCTGCGCCGACCGCTGCCGTGATCATGTACGGCCTCCCGGAAGGCGCTCCCACCACCGCCTACTTCCGTTGTGATCATGCATTTCACACTGGGGGCGGGGGAACGTACACGTGAACCGAGACCGTCCTCCTGAGGAGCACGATGCCCGGGGCCTTGTCCGGCCGCATGGACAGGAACCTGCGCATGATCACGCTGGATTGGGATGCACATCACGGATAACCCAAAGGAACCCTTGCATGATCACGCTGGGACGGGGGGCACGCCACGGGCATCCCCAGGAACGCATGCATGATCACGGCGGGTGGGGGTTAGGGCCAGGAGGAGTCCTGGTCGGGGTCTCCCCCGCCGGCGAGGAGGCGCAGGTCGGCCTCCACCATCATGGCGACGAGCTCCTCGAACGACACCGTGGGCTCCCAGCCGAGCTGCGTCCGCGCCTTCTTCGGGTCGGCGCACAGCAGATCGACCTCCGCCGGGCGGTGTAACGCCTGGTCGCAGACGACGTACCGCTCCCAGTCCAGACCCGCCGCGCCGAAGGCGGCCTCGACCAGTTCGCGTACGGACTGCGTCCGCCCTGTGCCGATCACGTAGTCCTCCGGCTCGGCGGCGCGCAGCATGAGGTGCATGGCCTTGACGAAGTCCCCCGCGTAGCCCCAGTCCCGGCGGGCCTCCAGGTTGCCGAGGCGCAGCTCGGTCGCCATGCCGAGCTTGATCCGCGCCACCCCCAGCGTGACCTTGCGGGTGACGAACTCCGCTCCCCGGCGGGGCGACTCGTGGTTGAACAGGATGCCCGACACCGCGTACATCCCGTAGGACTCGCGGTAGTTCTGCGTCAGGAAATGCCCGTACGCCTTGGCCACGCCGTACGGCGAGCGGGGGTGGAAGGGGGTCCGCTCGGTCTGCGGGGTCTCCCTCACCTGGCCGAACATCTCCGAGGACGAAGCCTGATAAAAGCGGATCTGTCCGGAGGCCGACCCCCGCGAGGCCGTGATCCCGGAGCACACCCGGATCGCCTCCAGCATGCGGAGCACGCCCATCCCGGTGACCTCGGCCGTCAGCTCCGCCTGCTCCCACGACATCGGGACGAACGAGATGGCGCCCAGGTTGTAGACCTCGTCGGGCTGCACCTTCTCGACGGCCGAGATCAGCGAGCCCTGGTCGAGCAGGTCGCCCCGCACGAGCTGGACGTCCTGGAGGAGCTTCCGTACGCGCGACACCCGCGGGTTGGCCTGGCCGCGGACGAGCCCCCAGACCTCGTAGCCCTCGCTGAGCAGATGCTCCGCGAGATAGGAGCCGTCCTGACCGGTGATGCCGGTGAGCAGCGCACGTCTGGCCAACGGGTCCTCCTCGCTGTGCCCAACTTTGGTCTGTGAGAGGCGAATGTACCGCCCTGCTTATGTCCGGGCGCTATCACCCGACCACGCTAGATAGAACGTGTTACACCGAACGACGTTCAGGTAAGCTAACGTCGCAGTTCCGGCATGGTGCGGGCAAGGCGAGTGACAATTTCACCTTATCTGCCCCCTCTAAGGTCAAATGGTAGGGTTCGGTGGCAGCCCCTCGGGGGGCACAGCTGGGAAGGGGTACCCCTTGGCGGAGAGGCTGCGAGTCGCGCTGCTGTCCTATCGCAGCAAGCCCACCTGCGGCGGCCAGGGGGTGTATCTGCGCCACATCAGCCGTGAGCTGGTGGCCCTCGGGCACCACGTGGAGGTCTTCTCCGGCCAGCCGTACCCGGAACTCGACGAGGGCGTCATCCTCAACAAGGTCCCGAGCCTCGACCTGTACAACGACGACGACCCGTTCCGGACGCCCAAGCTGGGCGAATACCGCGACTGGATCGACGCCCTGGAAGTCGCCACGATGTGGACGGCCGGCTTCCCCGAGCCGCTCACCTTCAGCCTGCGGGCCTACCGCGAGCTCAAGAAGCGGCAGGGCGACTTCGACGTCGTCCAGGACAACCAGACCCTCGGCTACGGCGTGCTGGGCATCCAGAAGCTCTTCCCCGTCGTGGGGACGATCCACCACCCGATCAGCGTTGACCGGCGGATCGAGCTGAAGGCCGCCAAGGGCTGGAAGAGGCTCTCGATGCGCCGCTGGTACGGGTTCGTGCGCATGCAGAGCATCGTCGCCCCCAGGCTCAACCCGATCCTCACGGTCAGCGAGTCGTCCCTGGCCGACATCCACCGCGACTTCAACGTCCCCCAGTCGAACATGCGGCTGATCCCGCTCGGCGTCGACACCCGCTTCTTCCACCCGCGGCCCCACCTGCCCAAGCGCGAGAGCTCGATCGTGGCCGTGGCCAGCGCCGACTCCCCGATGAAGGGCGTCGCGACGCTCCTGCGGGCGGTCGCCAAGCTAGCCACCGAACGGGACGTCAACCTGACCGTGGTCAGCAAGCCCACGCCGGGAGGGCCCACCGAGAAGCTCGTCGCGGAGCTCTCACTGCACGACCACGTGAAATTCGTCCACGGCATCTCGGACGAGGAACTCGCCGAGCTGATCGCCACCTCGGAGGTGTCGGTCGTTCCCTCGCTCTACGAGGGCTTCTCGCTGCCCGCCGTGGAGCACATGGCCTGCGGCACGCCGCTCGTCGCCTCCAGGACGGGCGCGCTGCCGGAGGTGGTCGGCGACGCCGCCGTCCAGGTCGCGCCGGGCGACCCGGAGGAGCTCGCCGCGGCCCTGCGCCGCCTGCTCGACTCCCCCGAGGAGCGCGCGGCGGTCGGCCGCAGGGGCTACGACCGTGTGATGGAGCGCTACGCGTGGCCCGTCGTCGCCCAGCGCACCGTGGACGCGTACCGCGAGGCCATCGCCGCCCGCACGGCGCCCACCCGCACAGCCCCCGCCCGGTGACCCCACCCTCCCCGGCGCCGTACGGCTCCCGCACGGCAAACCCGCACGATCATGGAAAGGTGGCGTGAGTGCTGACCGTCGACTTCAACCGGCTGCCCGTCGGGCGAGGAGACCGCGTTCTGGACCTCGGCGCCGGCGGTGGCAGGCATGCCTTCGAAGTGCTGCGCCGGGGCGCCGACGTGGTCGCCTTCGACATGGACGCCGCCGAGCTCGAAGGCGTGGCGTCCATGTTCGCGGCCATGGACAAGGAAGGCCAGATCCCTGACGGGGCCTCCGGGGAGACCGTGGTCGGCGACGCGCTCGACATGCCGTTCCCCGACGCCTCCTTCGACCGGGTGATCGCCGCCGAGGTCCTGGAGCACATCCCCGACGACATGGCCGCGATGCGGGAGATCGTCCGGGTGCTGAAGCCGGGCGGCCGGGCCGCCATCACGGTCCCGAGCTTCCTGCCCGAGCGCATCTGCTGGGCCCTGTCCGAGGACTACCACACCGCCCCCGGCGGACATATCCGCATCTACACGCTGGCCGAGCTGGAGGCCAAGCTCAAGTCCTCCGGCCTGGAGGTGGGCCCCCACCACCACGCCCACGGCCTGCACTCGCCGTACTGGTGGATCAAGTGCGCGGTGGGCGTCAACAACGACGACCACCCGCTGGCCAAGGCCTATCACGAGCTCCTGGTGTGGGACATCATGAAGCGCCCCGCCGCCACCCGGATCGCGGAAGCCGTACTGAACCCTCTGATCGGGAAGAGTGTGGTGGTCTACGTCCGGAAACCCGCATGACGGGGGTCCCCGCCGTACCGGGGATCATCACCGCCGAGCAGGTGATCCAGACGGCGCGGAGCATCGCGGCGATCCAGGACGCGGAGGGCGGCGTGCCGTGGCCCGAAGGGCACGTGGACGCCTGGAACCACGTCGAGTGCCTCATGGCCATGACCGTGGCCGGGCTCCGCGTAGAGGCGCGCAGGGGCTACGACTGGCTGGTCCGGCACCAGCGGCCGGACGGATCGTGGCCGATGAAGCTCGTCGGCGGCGAGCCCACCGAGCCGAACGGCGAGTCCAACCACGCCGCCTACGTCGCCGTCGGGGTCTGGCACGACCTGCTCGTGACGGGTGACGAGGGCTTCGCCCGCGCGATGTGGCCGACGGTGGCCAAGGCGCTCGACTTCGTCGTCGGCCTCCAGACGACCCGTGGCGAAATCGCCTGGGAGCGCGACGCCGGCGGCGAGCCTGCGGCGTACGCCCTGCTCACCGGCTCGTCGTCGATCTACCAGGGGCTGCGCAGCGGAGTCCTGCTCGCCGAACGGCTGGGCGACCCGCAGCCCGACTGGGAGCTCGCCGCCGACCAGCTCGGACACGTCCTGTCGGCCCATCCGGAGGCGTTCGCGGACAAGAGCCGCTTCTCGATGGACTGGTACTACCCGATCCTCGGCGGAGCCGTACGCGGCCCGGAGGCGAGCCGGCGGTTCGACCTGGAATGGGACACCTTCGTCGTGCCCGGGCTCGGCGTCCGATGCGTGTCGGACCAGCCGTGGGTCACGGGGGCCGAGTCCTGCGAGCTGGCGCTCGCCCTCGACGCGGCCGGGGACCGGGAGCGGGCCCTGGCGGTGTTCGCGGACATGCAGCACCTGCGGCACGAGGACGGCTCCTACTGGACCGGCTGGCAGTTCGCGAACGAGAAGCACTTCCCGCACGAGCGGTCGGGGTACACGGCCGCCGCGGTGATCCTGGCGGCCGACGCCCTGGCCGAGGCCACGCCCGGGTCCGGCATCTTCCGCGAGGCCGGGCGTGTCCAGGTCCGCATCACCGGCGAATGCGGCTGCGAGCGCGCCCGGGCCTGAGCCTGAGCTTCATGATCACGTACGGCCGAGCCGCAGGTCGTACGGCACACCGCGGAACCTATGCATGATCATGCGCTGGAGGGCGCTAGGGGCGCTGGAGGACGCGGAGGGAGCCGACCGTCCTGATCTCCTTGAAGGCTCCGGAGGCCAGCGCGCGCTGGTAGACGCGGTAGGGGGCCTGGCCGCCCATGGCCGGGTCGGGGTAGATGTCGTGGAACACCAGCGTTCCCCCTTCCATCACGTGGGGCGCCCATCCCTCGTAGTCCCTGGTCACCGGGTCGTCGGAGTGGCCTCCGTCGATGAAGAGGACGGCGAGCGGGGCGTTCCAGAACCGGGCGACCGTCGCCGAAGCGCCCACGACGGCGATGACCTCGTCCTCCAGCCCGGCGGAGGCGATGGTCTCGCGGAAGAACGGCAGCGAGTCCATCCGGCCGAAGCGCGGGTCCATCAGCTCGGGGTCGTGATGCTCCCAGCCCGGCTGGATCTCCTCCGAGCCTCGGTGGTGATCGACCGTGAACACGACCGAGCCCGACTGCCGCGCTCCCGCGCCGAGGTAGATGGCCGACTTGCCGCAGTATGTGCCGATCTCGCAGATGGGGCCGCGAGAGCCGTACTCACAGGCGACCTCGAACAGCGCGAGCCCCTCGTCCGGCGGCATGAAGCCTCTGGCCCGCTCGGCGAAGCGGCGGAGGTCCGCGGGCATCGTGACGGTCATGATCTCCCTCTGCACCCGAGTCCGTACGGCCGGCGGCGGCCGCCTGCCGAGGTCGAACTTTATCCGGGAACGGCTACCGCCCGGCCACCGGAACAAGATTCCACTCGCCCCTTGCCGGGCCTTATGGAACGTGTTCTACTTTGCAGCGTGAACCAAGCGAACCAGCGCGCCGGCATCACGATGGACGAGGCGGAGATCGCCGGTTTCCTGCGGGACGCCCGCAAGCTCCAGCTCGGCACGATCAATCCCGACGGCACGCCGCACATGGTCACGATGTTCTACGGCCTCCGCGACGGGAAAATCACCTTCTGGACGTACGGCAAAGCCCAGAAGACCCGCAACATCGAGCGCGACCCCCGGGTCACCTGCCTGATCGAAGCGGGCGACGACTACTTCGAGCTGCGCGGTGTGATGATCTACGGTACGGCCCGGCTCATCGACGACCCTTCGGTCGTCCTGGAGGTCGGCATGGACGTCACCCGGCGGATGACCGGTATGACGGCACCAGAGGCGGACGTCGAGCCGCTCCGGGAGTACGTCGCGCACACCGGCCGCAAGCGGGTCGCCTTCGTCGTCGAGCCGTCCCGCGCCGTCTCCTGGGATCACCGCAAGCTGTCCGGCGCTAACGTGGGGCGATAGCGGTCTCCGCGATCTCACAGCTGGGCGGGGATCGCGGGACGAGCAGCCGTACAAAGGGAGAGCTTGGTTATGAAGGTCAAGGTCGATTACCTGGTCTGTGAGGCCAACGCCGTCTGCATGGGCCTGGCTCCAGAGGTCTTCGAGGTCGACGACGACGACCAGTTGCACGTCCTGATCCCGGAGCCGCCCGCCGAGATGCTGGACCGCGTGCGGCACGCGGTCCGCGCCTGCCCCAAGGCCGCACTGTCGCTCGAAGAATCATCGCCTGAATCCTCGCCTGAATCCTCGCCTGAGTCATCGCCGGAGTCCCCGGAAGAGTAATCACACTCGAAGACGAGTCACCCCCCAGGAGGTCCTATGCGCGGCGCCCTGTTGCACGCGGTCGGCGACGAAAAGCTCGACATCCGTGACGACTTCACGCTCACGCCCGTCGGCCCGGAAGACGTCCGAGTGCGGATCAAGGCGACGGGGGTCTGCCATTCGGACCTTTCGGTCCTCTCGGGCGTCCTGCCCATGCCGCTGCCGGTCATCCCGGGGCACGAGGGCGCGGGCGAAGTCGTGGAGGTGGGCGAGCACGTCAAGTCGGTCCAGCCCGGCGACCACGTCATCATCAGCTGGACGCCCGCCTGCGGGGACTGCCCCAACTGCGCCGTCGGCCAGCCGTTCCTCTGCATGACCTACGTCATGAAGAGCTTCATGGAGGCCAGGTTCGTCTACGGCGGCCAGTCGCCGGCCTTCGGCATGGCGGGCTGCGGCACGTGGGCCGAAGAGATCATCGTCCCGTGGCAGGGCGCCATCAAGGTCGACCCGGAGATTCCGTACGAGGCGGCCGCGCTGATCGGGTGCGGCATCACCACCGGTGTCGGTGCCGTGATCAACACGGCCAAGGTCCGCCCGGGGACGACCGTGGCCGTCGTCGGCTGCGGCGGGGTCGGCCTGTCGGTGATCCAGGGCGCTCGGGTGTCGGGCGCGACGACGATCCTCGCGATCGACCCGCTGGAGTCGAAACACGAGCTGGCCAAGAAGGTCGGCGCGACGCACGCCTGCACGCCCGACCAGCTCACGGACGCGATCGCGACACTCACCGGCGGCCAGGGCTTCGACTACGGCTTCGAGGTCGTCGGCAAGTCCGCCGCGATCATGACGGCCTGGCAGGCCACCCGGCGCGGCGGCGACGTGATCATCGTCGGCGCGGGGGCGATGGACGACCTGGTGCCGCTGACCGCCTTCAACCTGCTGTTCGAGGGCAAGAACATCCTCAGCTCCCTCTACGGCGGCTCGGATGTGCGCCGGGACTTCCCCTTCTTCGCGAACCTCTACAAGGCCGGCAAGCTCGACCTCGACAGCATGATCAGCTCGCGGATCCGGCTGGCCGACCTGAACGACGCCGTGGCGGCTCTCAGGAGCGGCGAGGTGCTCCGCCAGATCGTCGTCTTCGACTGAACCTCGATCGTGATCATGCGTGGGTTCCTGAAGAGCCCACCCAGCCTGCGGAAACCCCTTCCGTGATCATGCACATACCGGTCATGTGCATGATCACGGAAGGGATGGCATCGCCGTACCGAGGTCGCAGCGGGCCCTCGGGGACGCCGGGTCCCGGGCGCTCCATCCGGACTGAATCGCCCGGCCGCGTGCCGGCCGTTCAGCTCTCCGACGAGAAGGCGGCGTCGAAGGCGGCCGTGGGCGGGATGATGGCGTTGAGTGCGCGGATGTACCGCAACGACTCGGGCGCACCGAGGAGACGGTCCATCCCCGCGTCCTCCCACTCGATCGAAATCGGGCCGTCGTAGCCGATCGCGTTGAGCGCGCGGAAGCAGTCCTCCCACGGCACGTCGCCCCGGCCCGTCGAGACGAAGTCCCATCCGCGCCTCGGGTCGGCCCACGGCAGGTGGGAGGACAGGCGGCCCCTTCGGCCGTCCCCCACCCTCACGCGGGTGTCCTTGCAGTCCACGTGATAGATCCGGTCGGCGAAGTCGAGGATGAATCCGGCGGGGTCCAGGTCCTGCCACACCATGTGCGACGGGTCCCAGTTCAGCCCGAACGCCGGCCGTCTCCCGATCGCCTCCAGCGTCCGTACGGTTGTCACGTAGTCGTAGGCGATCTCGCTGGGGTGAACCTCATGGGCGAACCGCACGCCCACCTCGTCGAAGACGTCCAGAATCGGGTTCCACCGGTCGGCGAAGTCCTGGTAGCCCGCCTCGATCATCGACGGCGGCACCGGCGGAAACATCGCCACCGTGTGCCAGATCGACGACCCGGTGAAGCCCACGACGGTGGTGACGCCGAGCTTGGCCGCCGCTCTGGCGGTGTCCTTCATCTCCTCCGCCGCACGCCGCCGCACCTCCTCCGGGTCGCCGGTGCCCCAGATGCGGGCGGGGAGCATGCCCTGGTGCCGCGCGTCGATGGGGTGGTCGCAGACCGCCTGCCCGACAAGGTGGTTGGAGACAGCCCACACGCCGAGGTTGTGCTTGGCCAGCACCTCCCGCTTGCGGTCCACGTAGGAGTCGTCCGCCAGGGCCTTGTCGACCTCGAAATGGTCGCCCCAGCAGGCGATCTCCAGGCCGTCGTAGCCCCACTCGGCGGCCAGGCGGCACACCTCCTCGAAGGGGAGGTCGGCCCACTGCCCGGTGAACAACGTGATCGGTCGCGTCACTGTCCGCTCCTTGTCGTCCTGATCGGCCTCGCCCATGGGCCCTCCGGAAGTGGCCGGTGTACGGCCGGCTGGTTGGCGGAGTAGACGTGGTCGCTGATGAGCCGGGCCGCGCCGATGACGCCCGCCGTCTCTCCCAGCTCGGAGAGCACGATGGGCATGTTGCCGGTGGCGAGCGGCAGCGACCTGCGGTAGACCACGCTCCTGATCTCCGCCAGCAGCACGTGGCCAAGCCTCGCCACGCCCCCCGCGATGATCACCAGACCGGGGTTGAAGAAGCTCACCAGACTGGCCAGCACCTGGCCGACCCGGTGGCCGCCGTCGCGGATGAGCTGGATCGCGCCCGTGTCGCCCTGCGCCGCCGCGGCGGCGACGTCCTCGGCGGTCAGCGCGCCGGTGGCGGCCAGCCTCTCCGCGAGGTACGGCGAGCCGCCCGCGCGGGCGACGGCGGTCGCTTCGCGGGCCAGGGCGGCGCCGCCGAAGTAGGCCTCCAGGCAGCCCGAGTTGCCGCAGGCGCAGACCGGCCCGAGATCGTCGACCCGGATGTGGCCGATGTCGCCCGCGCTTCCGGACACGCCCCGATAGATCTTGCCGTCCACGACGATGCCGCAGCCGATGCCGGTGCCGATCTTCACGAGGAGGAAGTCGCCGACGTTCCTCGCGACGCCGGCGTGGAGCTCGCCGAGGGCCATGATGTTCACGTCGTTGTCGGCCATGGCCGGGCAGCCGAGCTCCTGGCCGATGGCCTCGCGCACCGGGTAGCGGTCCCAGCCCGGCATGATCGGCGGCACGACCGGGATGCCCTCGGAGAAGCTCACCGGCCCGGGAACGCCGATGCCCGCGCCGTTGAGCTGGGTGAACAGCCCGCTCTCGCGGAGCTTGCCCAGCAGTTCGACGGCCCGGTCCAGCACGACGGCGGGACCCTCGCGGATGTCGCACGGCTCGCTGAGGTGCTCGAGCACCTCCAGCTCGCCGTTGGTGACCGCGACGTCGACCGACGTGGCGCCGATGTCGATCCCGGCGAACCTGGTCTGGGACGAGAGCCGCACCTTGCCCGACCGCCTGCCCCCGCGGGAGGCGGCGAGGCCGGCGGGCTCAGCCAGTCCCAGCTCGATCAGCCGGTCGAGCTCGACGTTCAGCTTGGACCGTGAGAGGTCCACTACGTCGGCGAGCTCGGCACGGGACCGGCCGCCCTCCCTGAGCAGCCGCAGCAGGGTGGCCTGGTGCACGTTCTCCGGCCGCGAGGTGGTCCGCTTCACAACGCCTCCGCGTCGAGGTGATTGGCCAGAACGTACCCCTGTTCTCCGGAACAGGAAAGGGCTTTTTCAGATTTGATGGCATCTTTCGCTTAAATCGGCAAAAGTCGCGCAAGTGCATGTGGGACGGGACGCCAGAGCCGGGGTAGGGACCCGGAGAACGCCTATCAAGGCAGGGGATGCCGATGCTCGGGTTGCCCGACGGGGTGCGAGGCTGCCTGTTCGACATGGACGGCGTGCTGACGCGCACGGCCATCGTCCACGCGGCGGCCTGGAAGCAGATGTTCGACGAGTTCCTCCGGGAACGGGCCGAACGGACGGGAGAGCCCTTCGTGGCGTTCGACCCCGTGGCCGACTACGACCGCTACGTGGACGGCAAGAAGCGGCTCGACGGCACGCGGGACTTCCTGGCCGCCCGGGGGATCAGCCTCCCGGAGGGGACGCCCGGCGACCCGCCGGACGCGCGCACCGTCCATGGGCTGAGCGACCGCAAGAACGCGCTTGTACAGAAGGTCCTGGACGAGCAGGGCGTGGACGTATTCGAGGGCTCGGTGCGATACGTCCGCGCCGCCCTCGACGCGGGGATGCGGTGCGCCGTGGTGTCGTCGAGCGCCAACACCGAGCGGATCCTCGCCGCCGCCGGGATCGCGGACCTTTTCGAGGCGCGAATCGACGGCATGGTGGCCCAGCGGCCTAACCTCGCCGGCAAGCCGGCGCCCGACATGTACATCGCCGGGGCGGAGGCGCTCGGTCTCAAACCCGCCGAGGCGGCGGTGTTCGAGGACGCGCTGGCGGGAGTGGAGGCGGGCCGCGCCGGGAGCTTCGCCTTCGTGGTCGGCGTCGACCGGGCGGGCCAGGCGGACGAGCTGCGCGAGCACGGCGCGGACATCGTCGTCGCCGACCTCGACGAGCTGCTGGAGCGGCCATGATCCAGCATCCCGCGTTCACGGTGGAGCCCTGGTCGGTCCGCGAGTGCCGGCTGCACATGGACGTGCTGGCTCAGACCGAGTCGGTGTTCGCGCTGTCCAACGGGCACATCGGCCTGCGAGGCAACCTCGACGAGGGCGAGCCGCACGGCCTCCCCGGCACCTACCTCAACTCGGTCTACGAGCTGCGGCCCCTGCCGTACGCCGAGGCGGGCTACGGATATCCGGAGTCCGGCCAGACCGTGGTGAACGTCACCAACGGCAAGCTGATCCGCCTGCTCGTCGGCGACGAGCCGTTCGACGTGCGGTACGGCACGCTGCACGCGCACGAGCGCGTCCTGGACTTCCGCGCGGGCACGCTCACCCGCCGGGTGCACTGGAGCTCCCCCGCCGGCGGCGAGGTCAGGATCACCTCCACCCGCCTGGTGTCGTTCACCCACAGGGCGGTCGCAGCCATCCACTACGAGGTCGAGCCCGTCGGCCAGCCGCTGGGCGTGGTCGTCCAGTCGGAGCTGGTGGCGAACGAGACGCTCCCCGCCCTGGGGAGCGATCCCCGCGCCGCCGCCGCGCTGCAGGCTCCGCTGGTCGTGGAGGAGAACGTGGCCACGGAGAACATAGCGGTCATGATCCACACCATCCGTGCCAGCGGGCTCCGGGTCGCCGCCGGCATGCGCCACCACGTCGACGGCCCGGAGGGCACCCGGATCGAGGCCGACGGGGCCGACGACGTCAGCCGCCTCACCGTGGCGACCCGGCTGAATCCCGGCCAGCGGCTGCGGGTCGTGAAGCTGTTCGCCTACGGCTGGTCGGCGAAGCGTTCCCGCCCGGCCATGCACGACCAGGTCGTCGCCGCGCTCGCGTCCGCCAGGCTGACCGGGTGGGACGGCCTCATGCGCGAGCAGCGGGCGTTCCTCGACGACTTCTGGGCCGGCGCGGACGTCGAGGTCGAGGGCGACGCGGAGGTGCAGCAGGCCGTCCGCTTCGGGCTGTTCCACCTGCTGCAGGCGGGCGCCCGGCTGGAGCGGCGGCCCATCCCGGGCAAGGGGCTGACCGGCTCGGGCTACGACGGCCACGCGTTCTGGGACACCGAGAGCTTCGTGCTCCCGGTGCTGACCTACACCTATCCCCGGGCGGCGGCGGACGCGCTGTGCTGGCGGCAGTCGATCCTGCCGAAGGCCGAGGACCGCGCCGGACAGCTCGGGCTCCACGGCACGGCCTTCCCCTGGCGGACGATCAACGGCGGGGAGTGCTCGGGCTACTGGCCGGCCGGCACCGCGGCGTTCCACATCAACGCGGACATCGCCGACGCGGTCACACGGTATGTCGACGCCACCGAGGACACCGCGTTCGAGCGCGACACCGGCGTGCCGCTGCTTGTCGGTACGGCCCGGCTTTGGTGCAGCCTCGGCCATCATGACGTCGCCGGGCGATACCGCATCGACGGGGTCACCGGCCCGGACGAATACAGCGCGATCGCGGACAACAACGTCTACACCAACCTCATGGCGCAGCAGAACCTCCGCGCCGCGGCCGACGCCGCCACCCGTCACACCGAACGCGCGCAGGAACTCGGGGTCAGCCTGGAGGAGGTCGCCATGTGGCGGGACGCCGCCTCCGCGATGTTCATCCCCTACGACGAGCGGCTGGGCGTCCACTCCCAGAGCGAGGGCTTCACCGGGCACGCGGTGTGGGACTTCGCCGCCACCAAACCGGAGCAGTATCCGCTGCTGCTACACGTGCCCTACTTCGACCTCTACCGCAAGCAGGTCGTCAAGCAGGCCGACCTCGTGCTCGCCATGCACCTGCGCGGCGACGCTTTCACGGCCGAGGAGAAGGCGCGCGACTTCGCCTACTACGAGGCGCTCACCGTCCGGGACTCGTCGCTGTCCGCCTGCACCCAGGCGGTGCTCGCCGCCGAGGTCGGCCAGCTCGACCTCGCCTACGACTACCTCGGCGAGGCCGCGCTGATGGACCTGCACGACCTGGAGAACAACACCCGCGACGGGGTTCACATGGCCTCGCTCGCCGGGGCGTGGACGGCGCTCGTCGCCGGCTTCGGTGGGATGCGCGCCCGCCAGGGGCGGATCCGCTTCGCCCCCCGGCTGCCGTCCGGCATCACGCGGCTCGCCTTCCGGTTGCGCTATCGGGGACGCCTCCTGCGGGTGAACATCACCGCGGGCCAGACGAGCTACCGGCTCCTGGACGGTCAGCCGCTCAGGCTGGAGCACCACGGCGACGAGTTCGTCCTGGGCGACCAGGCGGTGACCCGCCACACCCCCATCACGCCCGTCCCCACGGAACGGCTCCGCCAGCCCCCCGGCCGCGAGCCCATCCCCCGCCACACCGGCCTCCACCCCCCCTTGCCGTGACCTCCACCCCCTTGCCGTGATCATGCACAGATTCCCGCTTCGCCGCTCCGACCAGCGCCGGCTTCTCTCGTGATCATGCAGGGCGTACGGCAACGCCTCGTCGACCTCGCGGCGCGCCCAGCGCGAAAGCCGTACGGGACGAAGAAACCGGCGCCGCGAAAAGTCGCGGCGCCGGTCGCGGTGATTCGCCTGTGGGGCCCTACAGCATGGCCTGCATGGAGGCGGCGGCCTGCTGGCCCAGCCTGGTGGGCTGGATATAGGGCTGCTCGGCCATGATGGCGTCCCAGTTGTCGCGGATGGACTCGAGGGTGAGGTCGTCCGTGCGCCAGCCGGGCCCCTCGGCGACGAACACGCGGGCGACCCGGCCGGCGCCGACCGAGAACACCTCGCCCGTGGTCTCGCAGCTCTCGTGGGCGAGATAGGCGACGAGCGGGCTGACGCGCTCGGGGGTGAACCTGGCCTCGAACTCGGCCGGGAGCAGCTCCTCCGTCATCCGCGTCCAGGCGACGGGAGCGATCGCGTTGGCCCTGATGTTGGCCCTCGCGCCCTCGATGCCGAGCGTCTTGGTCAGGCCGACCAGGCCCATCTTGGCCGTCGAGTAGTTGGCCTGGCCGAAGTTGCCGAACAGCCCGGCCGGCGAGGAGGTGTTCACGATCCGGCCGTAGGCCTGCTCCTTCATGTGCGGGAACGCCGCGCGGCTCACCAGAAACGAGCCGCGCACGTGTACGGCAAGGACGGCGTCGAACTCCTCGACGCTCATCTTGCCGAACGACCTGTCCCGCAGGATCCCTGCGTTGTTGACGACGATGTCGATCCGGCCGAAGGTGTCGAGCGCGGCCCGCACGATGGCCTGGGCGCCCTCCGGCGTGGCCACGTTGTCGGCGTTGGCGAGCGCCTCTCCCCCGTCTTTGGTGATCAGCTCGACGACCTCGGCCGCCGGTCCGGCCGACGCGCCGGAGCCGTCGAGGGCGCCGCCGAGGTCGTTCACGACCACCTTGGCTCCCCGCTCGGCGAGCAGGAGCGCGTGCGAGCGGCCGAGCCCGTGTCCCGCGCCGGTGACGACCGCGACCTTCCCGTCGAACCTGAGATCCTGCATGGCCTCCACCCTTCGAGGAGAACAACATTCTAGTTGCCCAAACAATAGCTTGCCGATCGCGACGGGGGCAGCAGTCGGCAACACACCACCGCGGATAGTGATCAATTCTGTGAAAATCTGCTATAGTTCTGGGCCCCGACGGGCGTGGGTCAACGACGACACCCTCCCAGCACGGCCCCCGCCCAGAGCGACCCGGCTGGAGGCCACGCATGCCCTCATCTCCGCCCCTGCGCGTGGTCCAGTGGGCCACGGGCGCAGTCGGGGGATACGCGTTGCGCAGCGTGATCACACGTGAGGGGTTCGATCTCGCGGGCGTGCTCGTCTACGACCCCGACAAGGTGGGGCGAGACGCCGGAGAGCTGGTCGGCCTGAGCCCCGCCGGCGTGATCTGCACCGACGACGTCGAGCAGATCCTCGCGCTGGAGGCGGACTGCGTGCTCCACATGCCGCTGCCCGCGTCCTACTTCGGCGGCGACCAGGCGACCGACGTCGAGACCATCTGCGCGCTGCTGTCCTCGGGCAAGAACGTCATCACCACCACCGGCTTCGTCTATCCCCAGGCGTACGGCCCCGGCGTCGTCGAGCGCCTGGAGGCGGCCTGCGCCCGTGGCGGGACCTCACTGCACGGCACCGGCATCAACCCCGGGTTCATGAGCGACCTGCTGCCGCTCGTGCTGACCGGCCTGTCGGCCCGGCTCGACCACATCTACGTCCGGGAGTCGTCGGACTATCGCGGTCATCCGTCCCGGCAGATCGTCACCGACCTGATCGGCTTCTCTAGGGCGCCGAAGGACTACGCGGGAGCCGTACGGCCCTTCCGCGCCTTCCAGCGGTCGCTCTTCGCCGAGAGCGTCCAACTCGTGGCCACCGCACTCGGGGTGGAGCTCGACGAGATCGAGGAGACCGACGAATACGAGCTGGCCACCGAGGAGTTCGAGATCGCGGCGGGCGTCGTGCTGCCCGGCACGGTGTGCGCCTCCCGCTGGATGTTCACCGGTCTCGTCCGGAGCAGGCCCTTCATGACGGTCGAGTGCATCTACAAGGCCGACGCCGAGAAGGTCGCGCGGTGGGCGGACCCGGGGTTCGCCATCCACATCGAGGGACAGCCGACCATGGCCATCACGATCGACGAGGTCAGCCACGGCCTGGCCGGGGCCGCCGCGCACGCGGTCAACTCGATCGCCTCCGTGTGCGCGGCCCCGCCCGGCATCCGCACGTTCCTCGACCTCCCCCTCGCGACCGGCCGCGGCACCGTCCGCCTGGCCTGACCTCCGACGCCGTGACCGGCCGGCGGGGGCGGGGGGTCAGGACGGGAGGAACCGGCCGAACCTGCCCTGGTGGTAGAGGAGAGGGCGGCCCGACGTGCTGACGTTCGTCGAGGTCACCAGGCCGACCACGAGGATGTGGTCGCCCACCTCGACGGTGTGGTGGGGGCGGCAGACCAGGTGCGCGGACACGTCCTCGAGCAGCGGCACGTCCTCCGGCCCCGGAGTCCACCGGGTGGGGTGGGCGAACCGGTCGACGCCTCTGTTCGCGAACCTGGCGGCGAGATCGGCCTGGTCGCTGGCGAGCACGTTCACCGCGAAGTGCCCGGCCCGCCGCAGCCACGGCCAGGTCGTGGACGACTGGGCCACATAGAACGACACCAGCGGCGGCGCCAGGCTGACCGAGGAGAACGACGTGGCGGTCAGCCCCACCGGCACGCCCTCCGGCAGCGCGGTGACCACGACGACTCCCGCCGCGTGTACGGCGAGCGCCCGGCGGAACTCGTCGCCGTCGACGTGCTCGGCGTCATGGGGGGACACCAGGCGAAGCCGCACGGGAGCCGGGTCCTCCGGGGTCGAGGAGACAGTCGAGGGGGCGGTCGAGGGGGCGGTCGAGGGGGCAGGGTTCTCCGGGGGCGAGCCGTAGAGGGCTGTCATCTTCGTTCCTCCCAATGCGACGCCATACGATCTAACGCTTCAGGACCCGATGTCTTCCCAGAGACCTCACGACCCGGCGTCTTCCCAGGCCACACCGCACGAGCCGACGTCTCCCCGGGCCGCGGCGCCGGGTGTGGTCCACTGGCCGTCATGCGGGCACCTCCTGACGGAACGACAGTTGGCGGGCCACCACGCCGGCCCACTTCTCCAGCACATCATCCAGATCGGGAATTTGGGACTCCAGAATTGCGAGTCCTGGGGTGGGGACGAACGCGCCGAGCTCGACCAGCAGGGGCCGAAGGTGCACCTCCACGGCGAGCGCGTGCTTGGCGTCGCCCATGACCAGCAGCGGCAGCGCCGCCTTCCCCGCCAGCGCCTGAGGCGGCAGCTTGTCGAGGAACGCCTTGAGCAGCCCGGTGTAGGTGCCCTTGTAGGTCGGGCTCGCGACCACCAGGATGTCCGCGTCACGGACCAACTCCAGCGCGACCTCCACGCCCGGCGACGGCTCGGGGGCGAACAGGTGCGGCGCGAGCCCGGCGAGGTCCACCGTGTCTGTCAGCGCGGTGTCTGTCAGCGCGGTGTCTGTCAGCGCGGTGTCTGTCAGCGCGGTGTCTGTCAGCGCCGTGCCTGTCAGCGCCGTGCCTGTCAGTTCTGCCGCGGCGCCCGGCACGCCGTGCCCCGCTCCGGCCGACGCCGGCGATCCGGGGCCGTTCGGCGGGGAGCCGCCGTTCAGCACCGGGTCGGGGCCGAGCCGCCTCGCCAGCGCTCCGGCCGCGCGCACGGCCACGGCCAGCGTGCGGGACCCGTCCCTTGGGTTCCCCACCAGCGTCACGATGCTCATCGCGTTCTCCTTACTCGAGCCGGGGCTTTCGTGATACCCCGCCGGTCGGCGATCACGAAGCGACCACCACCGTGTCGTTCGCGTTTTTCGTGTTTTCCGTGTTTTCCGTGGTTTCCGCCGCGTTCTCTCCCGCGCTGACCGCCGTGTCGCCGGAAGGGCCCTCGGCGGGCTTCGCGGCGTAACGGCTGACGGGGCGGGCCAGGCCGTAGTTGTCTCTCAGGGTCCGGCCCTCGTACTCGTACCGGAACAGGCCCCTGGCCTGGAGCACCGGGACCACGTGGTCCACGAAGTCCTCGAGGCCGCTCGGCAGGATCGGCGGCATGATGTTGAAGCCGTCCGCCGCGCCGTTTGCGAACCACTCCTGGATCTGGTCGGCGACCTGCTCCGGGGTTCCGGCGACCACGCGGTGCCCCCGGCCGCCCGCGAGCCTGCCGATGAGCTGGCGGAGGGTCAGGTGTTCCCGCCGGGCCAGGTCGGTGACGAGCTTGAGCCGGCTCTGCTGGCCTTCGGTCTGCCCCGTGATCTCAGGCAGCGGCTCGTCCAGCGGGTGCTCCGACAGGTCGACGCCGAGGATGTTGGACAGCTGGGCCACGCCGTACGCCGGGATGGTGAGGTCCTCCAGCTCCTTCTCAAGCTGAAGGGCCTCCCGCTCGGTGGATCCGAGGATGGGCGCGATGCCGGGGAGAATGACGATCTCCTCGGGCAGCCTGCCGTACCGGGACGCCCGGGCCTTGAGGTCGGCGTAGAACTCCTGGCCCTCCTCCAGGGTCTGCTGGGCCGTGAAGACGGCCTCGGCGTGCCGCGCGGCGAAGTCCCTGCCGTCCTCGGACGAGCCCGCCTGGACGAGCAGCGGGCGGCCCTGAGGCGGGCGCTGGGTGTTGAGCGGGCCCTTCACCCGGAAGTGGTCGCCCGTGTGCTCGATCTGGTGGATCTTGCCGGTGTCGGCGTAGACGCCGGCGGCCCGGTCGCCGAGGACCGCGTCGTCCTCCCAGCTGTCCCAGAGCTTGGTGACGACGTCGAGGAACTCGGAGGCGCGCTCGTAGCGCCGCCGGTGAACGGGGCGGTCGATGCCGAAGTTGTGGGCCTCGGCCTCTCCGGCGGAGGTCACGATGTTCCAGCCCGCCCGGCCGTCGCTGATGTGGTCGAGCGAGGCGAACTTGCGGGCGACGTGGAACGGCTCGTTGTACGTCGTGGACACGGTCGCGATCAGCCCGACGTGGTCGGTCACGGCGGCCAGCGCCGACAGCAGTGTCAGGGGCTCGAGCCCGCCCAGCGCGTTGTGCTTCACGTTGCCCCACAGCGCGAGGCCGTCGGCCAGGAACACCGAGTCGAGCCTGCCCCGCTCCGCGATCCTGGCGAGGTTCTGGTAGTGGCGGATGTCGGTCAGCCGCCCCGGCTCGCTGAGGGGGTGCCGCCAGGCCGCCTCGTGGTGCCCGACTCCCATCAGGAAGGCGTTGAGATGCAGTTTCCTGGTCACGTTTCTGGTCATGCGGTCCTCCATGTGGAAAATCGGCGCTCCAGATGGACCAGGAGCTGGTTGAAGAGCAGGCCGATCACCGAGATCGTGATGATCCCGGCGTACATGTCGTAGATCCGGAAGCTCGACTGGGCGGCGTTGATGAGGTAGCCGAGCCCCGCCTTCGCGCCGACCATCTCGGCGAACAGGAGCACGAGGATCGAGTACGCCCCGGCGAGCCGGACTCCCGTGAAGATCGTCGGGACGGCGGCGGGCAGCAGGACCTTCTGGAACAGCCGGATCGAGGAGAGACCCATCGACCTGGCCGACTTGATCAGCAGCGGGTCGACGGTCTTCACGCCGCTGATCGTGTTCAGCAGGATCGGCCAGGAGCAGGCGTAGAAGACGAAGGCGACCTTCGACGTCTCCCCGATGCCGAGGATGAGGGTGAAGACCGGCAGCAGGGCCACCGCCGAGGTGTTGCGGAACAGCTCCAGCACCGGGCTGACGAACTCGGCCACCGGCTTGTACCAGCCGATCAGCAGCCCGAGCGGGATCGCCGCCACGATGGCCAGGCCGAACCCGGCGAGCGACCGGACCAGGCTGGCCTGCGTGTGGTCGAGCAGCTCGCCGCTGCGCAGCAGGCCGTACCACGCGACCAGGTCCTCGGACAGGGGCGGCAGGAAGACCCGGTCGACCACTCCGGTCCGGGGCAGGACCTCCCACAGCGCCAGCAGCAGCACGACGGCCAGTGATCGCTTGCCGAGGCCGCCCACCGCCCGCAGGCGGCTGCCCCTGCTGCCCCTGCTGCCCCTCGCCGGAGACCTGCGCGAGCGCGCCGGCGGCTTGACGGTTCCGGCGGAAGCGCCGACCCGTTCCGGCACGGGGACGGCCCCACCGGAAACGGCTGTCTCGGACGCCGCAGCCGAGGTGAGGGTGTCAGCCAACGCTCGCCACCTCCTGCGCCTGGGCCGCGGCGACCTCGTCGCGCAGCAGGGTCCACAGCTGATGGCGGTACTCGCCGAACTTCGGGTCGGCCCGCAGGTCTCCGGCGCGGGTGTCGAACTCCACTCCGATGACCTGCTTGATCTGGCCCGGCCGTGAGGTCATGACCGCCACTCGCTGGCCGAGGTACACGGCCTCGTCGATCCCGTGAGTGATGAAGATGACCGTCTTGCCGGTCTTCTCCCAGATGCTCAGCAGTTCCTCCTGGAGGGACTCGCGGGTCTGGGCGTCGAGCGCGGCGAACGGCTCGTCCATCAGCAGCACGTCGGGGTCGAACGCGAGACTCCGGGCGATGGCGACCCGCTGCCGCATGCCCCCCGACAGCTCGTGGGGATACCGCTGGTCGAACCCGGTCAGCCCCACGAGGTCGAGGTAGTGCCGCGCCTTCTCCGCCCGCTCCTTCCTGGCGATTCCCTTCGCCTCCAGGCCGAACTCGATGTTGGCGAGAGCCGTACGCCAGGGGAAAAGCGCGTACTGCTGGAAGACGATCCCCCTGTCCAGGCCCGGACCGGCGATGGGAGTGCCGTCGAGGAGGATCTCGCCGGAGGTGGGGGCGGCCAGGCCGGCGACGAGGTCGAGGAGCGTCGACTTGCCGCAGCCGCTCGGGCCGACGAGGGTCAGGAACTCGCCCTCGCGCACGTCGAGGGTCACGTCCTCGATGGCGGTGAACAGCTCGGCGGAGTCCCGCACTTGGAAGACCTTGCTCACCCCCCGAATGCTGATCTTCGTGCCGCCCGTACGGCTCTCGCTGGAAGCGGTCACTGGGCACCCCCGTTGGCGTAGGGATTGAAGGAGTCGGTGTAGATGTCGGAGACCTTCACCTGGCCGGGCCGCAGCTCGCCCTCCCGCTGGAGCCAGTCGATCCAGGTCTGGAAGTCCCTGTCGCCGATCAGGCCGCCCGTGGCGGAGACGCCGTAGCTCTTCCAGTAGCCGATGGCCGTGGTGTCCTCGCTGCGCTTGCGCTTGGCGATGATGGCCTTGAACCGGGCGACGACCTCGTCACGCGGGTGGGTCTTGCTCCACTCGATCGCCTTGGCGACCCCGGTGACGAAGGCCCGGGCAGCGTTGGGGTTCTTGGCGATGAAGTCGTCGCGCAGGACGTACGTCCCGGCGTTGAACGGGCCGAGCAGCTCGTAGTCGGTGAAGAGCGGGTGGATGCCGCCGCGGGTGAGGGCCTTGTCCCGCAGGATCCCGCCGAGCGTGGCGACGTCGATTTGCTTTTGCCGGAGGGCCTGCTCTGTGTTGACGGGCGGCACCACGACGAGCTCTACCTGCTTGATCTCGTCCTTGGTCAGGCCGGCGCGCTGCAGGTATTCCTTGACGACAGCCTCGTGGTGCGCGCCGAGGGTGTTGACGGCGATCTTCTTGCCGATCAGGTCGCGCGCGGTCTTGATCGGGCTGCCGTCGAGGACGTAGTAGCCGTTGTAGGCGTCCTTGTCCGAGCCGTAGTAGCCGACGACGGCCTTGATCGGGGCCTTGGCGGCGACGAGCTTGATGACCGCGCCGTTGAACGCGCCGCCGAAGTCGGTCTGGCCGGTCGCGGCCGACTGGATGTCCTGCGGGCCGCTGATCGTGTTGCCGACCCACTTGAGCTTGACCTTGCCCAGGTAGCCGAGGTCCTCGGCGAGCTCGGGAGGGGTGACGGCGCCGACGCTGCCCTGGTAGCGCAGCTCGGTGACCTCTCCGTCACCGGACGTGCCTCCGGACGACCCGCAGGCGCTGAGCACGACGAGAAACGTAAAGACTAGGACGAATCTGAACTTGTTCATGGAAACCCTCAGAGCTGTACGCGCTGGCTCGCGCGGCCGATCCGGTCGCGCGGCGGGGGGATAGGAAGGGGGAGGAACCGCCCACGTCGATGGGGCGGCCTGCCCCGTCTCCGGGACGGGGGTCTTTCCTAGAAGGCGCGGCGACACTGGGCGCTGACCACGTGGCCGAAGTCCACGTGAGGGCGCCGGATCAAGTACAAGCCCTGGCTCATACCGGAGACGCTAAACGCATCCGGGGGCATAGTCAACAATTCCTACTTGATTTACATAGAATGCCCTTAAATGGGCACTCACCGTGCCCAGGGATCCGGGCTGCCCGACCCGTCCTGGCTCCAGGTGGACCTCGGGTCGGTCAAGCAGATCACCGCGGTCGTGACGACCTTCGAGAAGTCGAGCGGCTACAAGTACAAGATCGAATACTCGGCCGACTACACCGACCCGAGCAACTGAACCACGCTCGACGACCACACGGCCGACTACACCACCGCCCAGACCAACTACTCCCTGGCCGGCAACGCGGTTAACGCACGCTACATCCGCATCACCGTCACCGACTCCAGCTGGAACGGCGGCAGCATCTTCGAGTTCGCGGCCTACGGCCCGACCGGCTGAGGCCGGATACCGCGGCCGGATACCGCCACAACACCCACGGGCACCCTCGTCACGAACGAGGGTGCCCCATCCCACGAAAAGGGGCGCGTGCCGTACGCCTAGGGCTTGCCGGAGGCCTGCCAGATGTCCGGTTCCCCGGGGACGCGGGACACGAGGCCGCGGACCTCCAGCCACACGAGGTGGGCGAGTGTCTCGTTGTTGGCGCTCCGCTGCATGAACGGAGGGATCGTCTCCCACGGCCGCGACCACGTCAGCCGGGTGGCGAGCTCCCAGCACGTGCTGCCGCCGGACTCCGCGAGGACCCGCCCGACCTCCGTGAGCCGCTCCTCGTGGTGGCCGATCACGTAGTCGACCCGGTCGGCCAGCTCCAGGAACCGGAACTCGTGGGCGGGCAGCACCTCGTCCACGTCGAGCTTGCCGACGGCCCGCAGGGAGTCGAGGTAGTCGGCGAGCGGGTTCGCCGACGACTGCGGGTGCACCGCGACGATCGGCGTGATCTTGGCGAGCACGTGGTCGCCGGAGAAGAGCAGCCTGCGCTCCGGCTCGACGAAGCACAGGTGTCCAGGCGAGTGCCCCGGCGTCCAGATCGCCCGGACGTCCCATCCCGGCAGGTCGAGCCGGTCGCCGTCCTCGATCAGGCGATCGGGTGCGGCCATCGTCACGAGCTGGCGGAGGAACATCGAGCCCCCGGCGAGCTCCTGGGCCGTCAGGGGCGGCACGCCGCACCTGAGCAGCAGCTTCCGCTCCCGGTCCGCCAGCGCGTCGATGGCCGACTCGTCGTAGCGGTCGTGGAGCAGCCGGGCGTCGGCCGGGTGCAGTCCGATCCACGCGCCCGACACCTCCCGGATCCGCCCCGCCAGGCCGTAGTGGTCCGGATGGATGTGCGTGACGAGCACCGCCTTGACGTCGGTGACCTCGTATCCGGCGATCCGGAGACCGGCCTCCAGCGCGTCGTACGCCTCGTCGGTGTTCCATCCGGCGTCGATGATCGCGACGCCGCCGGAGATCTCCAGCGCGTAGACCAGGACGTACCGCAGGGGGTTGATCGGGATGGGCACCGGGATGGACCACAGCCCCGGCCGCACGCGCTCCACCTCGGGCAGCGTCCTGCCGAGCCACGCGGCGCGCTGCTCCTCGCTCGCCGCCGTCACCATCACCTTGGTCATCCGTCCACCTTGGTCATACGTCCACCCTTTTCGCACCCCCGATTGTGCCCCCTCACCGAATATCGTTCTACTGGAGCCCCCGCCGAGCCGCGTGATCATGCACGCCTTCCCTGCCGACGGGCCCTGCCTGCACACTCTCACTTCGTGATCATGCACTTGGGAACCTCGCGATATTGCATGATCACGAACCGTGTTCCCGCACGTGGAACGAGTGCTAGAGGAATGCGTGCATGATCACGTATGGCGTTTGCCCAGCCAGCCACCCCTGCCCGGGAATCTGTGCATGATCACGCGGGGGTGGGGGGGCACCGGTTGCTCGAGTCCCACGAAGCCACCTCCGCAGGCCCTAGCCTGGAGGGCGTGATCGACGACATCCGGGTGGACCCCGCCGTCACCGCTCTGCGCCCCGACTTCGCCGTGCTGGTCATCGGCGCGTACGGCCTGCGCAACGGGCCCTCCGACGACAGGTCGCGCGGCTGGCTCGCCGACGCGGCGGCGGAAGCCGTACCGCTCGACCACGAGAAGATCGAGGCGTGGCGCGCGGCCTACCGGGCGTTCGGCGCCAAGCCGCAGCGAACCCGGCCGTCCGTCGACGCCCTCATCCGCCGGATGCCGCTCCCCGAGATCAACCGCGTGGTCGACGCCTACAACGCCGTGTCCGTACGGCACGGCCTGCCGATCGGCGGCGAGGACCTGGGCCGCTACGAGGGCCCCGCCCGCCTGGTCCGGGCGGAGGGCGACGAGCCGTCCGACGAGGCGCTCGGCGACCCGGAGATCGGCGAGGTCGTCTGGCGCGACGACACGGGCGTCACCTGCCGGCGGTGGAACTGGCGGCAGTGCGTCCGCACGAGGATCACCGAGGAGACCGTGGACGCGCTGTTCCTGCTGGAACGGCTGAAGCCGCTCTCACTCGTCGAGCTGGACGCCGCCGGCGCCGAGCTGGCCGGGCTACTGACCGCCATCACACCGGAAATCCGGGTGGAGACTCGCCTGATCAGCGGCGACGCCAGTGTGACCATGCGGTAAGTGTCACCTCACCACCCAGACGGACTACCTGCGCGTGACCTGTTTGATCGGTCCTGGGAGGATGGACCGGGACCTGCGGCCTGATGGGCGCACCTCACTGTTCAGGGCGAGTAGCCTTGGACAGGTTCATGTAACATCAACGCCGATCTGCGGAAGAAGGCGATTTCCGCCGTGTCGTCTGAGTCGTCGCGGACAAACCCGCTGGCAAGCTTCGGGCAAAACGAGTGGCTTGTCGACGAGCTCTACCAGAAGTACCTCGAGGATCCCGAGTCTGTGGACAAGGCCTGGTGGCACTTCTTCGCTGACTACAACGGAACGGGGAAGTCAGCTCCCCCCACGACCCCCAACGGAACATCGAACGGCGCCACCGCCGCCGCTCCTCCTCCCCCCGCCGCTCCGGTGACCCCGGCGCCGCAGACGGCTCCTCAGGCGCCCGCTCCGCAGGCGAAGGCGCAGCCCGCCGCCGCTCCGGAGAAGCCCAAGGCCGCCACCCCGGTGCCGGCCGGCGCGGCCGAGGAGAAGCTGCGCGGCGCCGCCGCCCGCACGGCCCTCAACATGGAGGCCTCGCTGGCGGTTCCGACGGCGACCAGCGTGCGGGCCGTCCCCGCGAAGCTGCTCATCGACAACCGCATCGTGATCAACAACCACCTCTCCCGCGGGCGCGGCGGCAAGATCTCCTTCACGCACCTGATCGGCTTCGCGATCGTCAAGGCGCTCAAGGCGATGCCCGAGATGAACCACTCCTACGCGGAGGTGGACGGCAAGCCGGTCCTGGTCAAGCCCGAGCACGTCGGCCTCGGCCTCGCCATCGACGTGCAGAAGAGCGACGGCAGCCGCCAGCTCCTCGTGCCGTCGATCAAGGCCGCCGAGTCGATGGACTTCCGCAAGTTCTGGGTGGCCTACGAGGACGTCGTCCGCAAGGCCCGCGCCGGCAAGCTCGGCGTGGAGGATTTCCAGGGCACCACGATCTCGCTGACCAACCCCGGCACGATCGGCACCGTGCACTCGGTGCCGCGCCTGATGCCCGGCCAGGGCACGATCATCGGCGTCGGCGCGATGGAGTACCCGGCCGAGTACCAGGGCGCGTCGGAGGAGACGCTGTCCCGCCTGGCGATCAGCAAGGTCATGACGCTGACCTCCACGTACGACCACCGGATCATCCAGGGCGCCCAGTCGGGTGACTTCCTGCGCCGGATCCACCAGCTGCTGCTCGGGGCCGACGGCTTCTACGACGAGGTCTTCGAGTCGCTCCGCATTCCGTACGAGCCGGTCCGCTGGGTGCAGGACATCTCGGCCACCCACGACGACGATGTGGCCAAGTCCGCCCGGGTCATCGAGCTGATCCACGCCTACCGGGTCCGCGGCCACCTCATGGCCGACACCGACCCGCTCGAGTACCGCCAGCGCAAGCACCCCGACCTCGACATCAAGTCCCACGGGCTGACCCTGTGGGACCTGGAGCGCGAGTTCGCGACCGGCGGCTTCGGCGGACGTCCGCTGATGAAGCTGCGCGACATCCTGGGCGTGCTGCGCGACACGTACTGCCGCACGGTCGGCATCGAGTACATGCACATCCAGAACCCCGAGGAGCGGGCCTGGATCCAGGCGCGGGTGGAGAAGCCGCACGCCAAGCCCGGGCGTGAGGAGCAGCTCAACATCCTGCGCCGCCTCAACACCGCCGAGGCGTTCGAGACCTTCCTCCAGACGAAGTACGTCGGGCAGAAGCGGTTCTCGCTCGAAGGCGGCGAGTCGCTGATCCCGCTGCTCGACTCGGTCATCAGCGCGGCCGCCGCCGAGAGCCTCGACGAGGTCGTCATCGGCATGGCCCACCGCGGCCGGCTCAACGTGCTGGCCAACATCGTCGGCAAGTCGTACGCCCAGGTCTTCGGCGAGTTCGAGGGCAACCTCGACCCGCGCAGCGCGCACGGCTCCGGCGACGTGAAGTATCACCTCGGGGCGGCCGGCGACTTCGTCGCCGCGGACGGCACCAAGATCGCCGCTTCGGTGGTGGCCAACCCGTCCCACCTGGAGGCCGTCGATCCCGTCCTCGAAGGCGTGGTCCGGGCCAAGCAGGACCTCCTGGAGCGCGGCGAGGAGGGCTTCACCGTCCTCCCCGTGCTGGTCCACGGCGACGCGGCGTTCGCCGGCCAGGGCGTGGTCGCCGAGACGCTGCACCTGTCCCAGCTTCGCGGCTACCGCACCGGCGGCACGGTCCACATCGTCGTCAACAACCAGGTCGGCTTCACCACCAGCCCGGCCAGCTCGCGCTCGTCCGTCTACGCCACGGACGTCGCCCGGATGATCCAGGCGCCGATCTTCCACGTGAACGGCGACGACCCCGAGGCCGTGGTCCGCGTCGGCAGGCTCGCCTACGAGTATCGCCAGGTGTTCCGCAAGGACGTGGTCATCGACCTGGTCTGCTACCGGCGGCGCGGCCACAACGAGGCCGACAACCCCAGCTTCACCCAGCCGTTGATGTACGACCTGATCGACGCCAAGCGGTCCACCCGCAAGCTCTACACCGAGGCGCTGATCGGCCGCGGGGACATCACGGTCGAGGAAGCCGAGCAGGCGCTCCGCGACTACCATGAGCAACTGGAGCGGGCCTTCACCGAGACCCGCGAGGCCACGAAGCGGCCGCTGGAGCCGGGCGCGGTCGTCGCGCCGGAGCCGGACGAGCTGATCCCGTGGTCGCACGAGGACACCAAGACCGCCATCTCCGAGGAGACGGTCAAGCGGGTCATCGACACCCAGCTCAACCTGCCCGAGGGCTTCACGGTGCACCCGCGCCTCGCCCCGGTGCTCCAGCGCCGCGGCGCCATGATCACCGAGGACGCGATCGACTGGGCCACGGGCGAGACGCTCGCCTTCGGTTCGCTTCTGATCGACGGGCACCCCGTCCGCCTGGCCGGGCAGGACTCCCGCCGGGGCACCTTCGGCCAGCGCCACGCCGTGCTCGTCGACCGGGTAACGGGGGAGGACCACACCCCGCTCAAGACGTTCAACCAGGGGACCACGAAGTTCTACATCTACGACTCGCTGCTGAGCGAGTTCGCGGCGATGGGCTTCGAGTACGGCTACAGCGTGGTCAGGCCGGACGCCCTGGTCGCCTGGGAGGCCCAGTTCGGCGACTTCGCCGACGGCGCCCAGTCGATCATCGACGAGTTCATCTCGTCGGGCGAGCAGAAGTGGGGCCAGCGCTCCTCGGTCGTACTGCTCCTGCCGCACGGCTACGAGGGCCAGGGCCCTGACCACACCTCCGCCCGCATCGAGCGCTACCTGCAGATGTGCGCGCTGGACAACATGACCGTGGCCCAGCCCACCACCCCGGCGAACTACTTCCACCTGCTCCGCTGGCAGGTGCTGTCGAACCGCCGCAAGCCGCTGATCGTGTTCACGCCCAAGTCGCTGCTGCGGGCCAAGGCCGCGGCGTCGGCGACGGCGGAGTTCACCTCCGGCGCCTTCCAGCCGGTCATCGGCGACGCGAGCGTCGATCCGTCGGCGGTCACCAAGGTCGTCGTCTGCTCCGGCAGGGTCTACTACGACCTCCTCGCCGGGCGGGAGAAGACCGGCCGCAAGGACGTGGCGCTCATCCGCCTGGAGCGGCTCTACCCGTTCCCCGAGAACCCGCTCAAGGCCGAGCTGGCGCGGTACAGCGACAGCGTCGAGCTCGTGTGGGCGCAGGACGAGCCGGTCAACATGGGGCCCTGGCCGTACCTCTCGCTCAAGATGGTGGAGAAGCCGGAGCTGTTCGGCGGCCTCACCATGAGGCGCGTCTCCCGCACGCCGAACTCGTCGCCCGCGACGGGCTCCCACTCCAAGCACGACGCCGAGGTGGCCGCGATCCTCAACGCCATCTTCGGCTAGCGCGGAGGGCGCGAGCCGTACGACACCATGGAAGTCCCCCACGGTCCCGCTGTGGGGGACTTCCCCGTAACTGGAGCGAAGAGCAGCATGTACTTCACCGACAGGGGCATCGAGGAGCTCGTCGACCGGCGCGGCGACGAGGAGGTCAGTGTGGGCTGGCTGGCCGAGCGGCTGCGCGAGTTCGTCGACCTCAACCCCGAGTTCGAGATCCCCGTCGAGCGGCTGGCCACCTGGCTCGCCCGCCTCGACGAGGACGACTGACCGACGCCGCCACGGGACGACTGTTTCGCGTACGGCATCGCCGGAGACGCGATACATCTTGACTTTCCGGAGACGCGACATATCGTGTTCTTAGGACAGGTGAACCTGCCCTCACGCCCGCACCAGGGCGGTGAAGTTCGCGTCGAAGGGCCGGGCAATGCCTCGTTGGTCGATCGAGAAACCCGAACAGCTCACATTCGGCCCGGTCACCGGGTTGAGTGTGCGGATCGTGGCCGGCCGCCTGGCCGTGCTCGCCAGTGATGGGCCACCCACCCTTGAGGTAACCGACATCCGCACGCCGCCGCTGATCGTGACGCACGATGACGACGGCCACCTCACCGTGGCGTACAAGGACCTGACCTGGGACGGCATCCTGGGCTGGTTGCGGCCCGGCTCCCGGTCCACCACGCTCACGCTGACCGTGCCGAAGGACTGCCCCGTGCAGGCCGGTGTCATCACCGCCTCCGCAGTGGTCGCCGGGCTGGAGGGCCGCACGAGCGTCAAGAGCGTCTCCGGCGAGATCGTCCTGGACGGCGTGAGCGGCGACGTGCACGCCGAGACCGTCTCGGGATCGGTGGAGAGCCGCGGCCTGGCCGGCGATCTGTCGTTCAGCAGCGTCTCGGGCGAGCTGACCGTCGCCGGAGGGACCCCGCGGCGGCTGCGCGCCAACACCGTCTCCGGTGGGATCACCACCGATCTGGAGCTCACCCCGACCGGCCATGTCACGCTGAACAGCATCTCCGGCACCGTGGTCGTACGGCTCCCGCGGACCGCCGACAGCGACGTGACCATCCGCTCCACCTCGGGCAGGATCGAATCCGCCTTCCCCGATCTGCAGGGCGTGAGCCACCCGGGGATGAAGTCGATCACCGGCCGCCTCGGCGGAGGCATGGCCTCCCTCTCGGCCACCACGGTGTCCGGCGACATCACGCTGCTGAGCGGGCAGCCCGCCACCATAACGAACGAGGAGGGGGCATGAGCGAGCGAATCAGTCAGCGCAGCGCATCGCCAATGCCACTCCGAGCCGAAGGCGAGGAGAAGGAATGAGCCCGGTGTTCGGGCATGGACGGCTCCGGCTGTACCTGCTGAAGCTGCTTGAGGAGAGCCCACGACATGGCTACGAGGTGATCCGGCTCCTGCAGGACCGCTTCCTCGGCGTCTACTCCCCCTCCCCTGGGACGATCTACCCCCGGCTCGCGCGGCTGGAGGAGGAGGGCCTGGTCACCCACGAAGTCGTGGACGGCAAGAAGGTCTTCACCCTCACCGACAAGGGCAGGCACGAGCTGAACGACCGGATGGACGAGCTCGCCGAGCTGGAGCAGGAGATCACCGCCTCCGTCCAGGACATCGCCCGCGAGGTCAAGGAGGACGTGCGGCAGACCGTACGGTCGCTCCGCCACGAGCTCACCCAGATGGCCCGGGACATCAACAAGGACGCCGCACGGGAGAACCGCGACGCCTGGCGGGACCAGAAGGAGGAGTGGCGGCGGCAGCGGCAGCAGGCCAAGGACACGCTCCGCCAGCAGAAGGAGGAGTGGCGCCACCACAAGGAGCGGCTGCGCGAGGAAACCGAGCGCTGGCAGCGAGACTGGCGTCGCATCTGGGAGGAGACCTGGTCCCTGTCCGGGCAGCCGCCCCAGAGGGACGGCGGCCCGGTGCACGACGCCGAGCTCGGGCGCATGCTCGCCGACTTCGTCGCGGAGATCAGGCGGGAGGCCAGCGAGGGCGGGGTCACCGAAGCCGCGCTCGCGCAGTGCCGGGCCGTCCTGGACGAGGCCGCCCAGCGCATCCGCGACACCCTCCGCCCCTGACCCCCCGCCCGCCTCGTGGAAGGAGCGGCGATGAGCCCGTACGGCTGGCGCAACCCGTTTCTGCGGCTGCCGCCTCCCCCGCCGCGCGAAGCCTCGGAGGCCCCTCAGACAGGGGCTCTCCGGTTGGAGGGCGGGGGCACCGAGCCCGCCCTCCGGGAGTGCCGGGCCCTCCTCGACGTATAGCGGATCAGACAGTGAAGACGATCTTTCCGAAGACGTCGCCCTGGTACATCGCGGCGAAACCGTCCTCCGCCTGAGCCAGAGGAAGGACCCGGTCGATGACCGGCCGCACTCCTGTCTGCTCCAGGAAGACCGCCAGCCTGGCGAGCTGCTCGCGGGTGCCCATCGTGGACCCGATGATGGACTTCTGCAGGAAGAAGACCTGGGAGAGCTGCGTCGGAGCCACCAGACCACTCGTGGCCCCGCAGGTCACGATCCGGCCGCCGGGGCGCAGCGCGCTCAGCGAGTGGCTCCAGGTCGCTTCGCCGACCGTCTCCATCACGGCGTCGACTCGCTCCGGCAGCCTCGCGCCCGTCTCGAACACCCGGTCGGCGCCCAACTCCAGGGCTCGGGTGCGCTTCTCCTCTGAGCGGCTCGTCGCCCACATCCGGAACCCTCCGGCACGGCCGAGCGCGATCAGAGCCGTGGCCACGCCGCCGCCCGCGCCCTGGACGAGCACGGTCGAGCCCGGCTCCAGCCCGGCCTTGTCGAACAGCATGCGGTAGGCCGTCAGCCAAGCCGTGGGCAGGCAGGCTGCCTCCTCGAAGGTGATAGCCGCCGGCTTGGGGACGAGGTTGCGCCTCGGAACCGCGACCTTCTCGGCGAACGTTCCGTCGTGGACCTCCGACAGAAGGGAACGCTTGGGGTCGAGGGTCTCGTCGCCGTTCACGGGTGTGCCGATGACCGAGTGGACGATCACCTCGTTGCCGTCCTCGTCGAGGCCGGCGGCGTCACAGCCGAGGACCATGGGCAGTTGCTCCTGCCTGATGCCCACGCCCTTGAGCGTCCAGAGGTCGTGGTGGTTCAGCGCGGCGGCCTTGACGGTGACGGTCGTCCACCCGTCGGGGACCCCCGGCTCGGGATGTTCCCCCAGCGTCAGCCCCTTGAGCGGGTTGTCCGGGTCGGTCTGCGTGGCGGTTACGGCGAACATGCCAGAACATTACTCCGCCACCCAATCAAGATCACGTCAGGGGGGATCACCAGTACCCCCACCTCCTTTCCCGGACCTGCCTTCTGACCTGCCCCAGGCCTCGCTCCGGCACCGACAGGGAGTTGTGCGACAGGGGTCCATGAACACACCCACAGCCCGCACATATGCACGGCCGTCGACGCGGACCGGTCGGCCGCCTTGACGTGGCCCCCGCGGTGGACCCCCACTGGCTCAGTAGGAGCCGCGTCAGTAATGGGTCGGTCACTCAATCTCAAGCACTTTCGAAAAGGTGTACGGAAGGTGGCGAATGTCGCCGGCTCCCCGGCTCGACGTGACAATCGGCGTATGGCGGCGTTGCTCACTGGGGCGATTCAGATGCCCGATGGCACATGGGTGCGCGGGCGGGGCCTGCGGACTCCCGCACCGGGCGGACCCCTTCCCGAGTTCGGGCTCTACTTGGGCTCCGCCCGGCTGCGGCGCCGGCACGAGACGACCCTTGAGTGGCCGCACGAGTGGGTGCGCTGGCCCGACTTCCTGCTGCCCCTCGACTGGAACGCCGCCGCCGCGTCGATCGTCGACCTGCGCGAGCGCGCCCGCACGGGACGGCGGGTCGAGGTGGCGTGCAACGGAGGCGTGGGCCGTACCGGCACGGTCATGGCCTGCCTGGCCACGCTCGCGGGCCTGTCGCCGGACGGGGCCGTCGCCTGGGTCCGCGAGCATCACAACCACGGCGCGGTCGAGACTCCCTGGCAGCGCCGCTGGGTGACCTGGTTCTCCGCGAACAGCCCGACGCCGTCCGATTTGTGACGAGGATCGATCAGCGGGACCAAACAGAACCGCCGATGCGGATTCATGTCAATGAGAAGAAAGACCCGTCAAGAATGGCCGGTAAACCGGGCGAGCGACCCGCGCGACCGCCCGTCAAAATTGCCTCTGAGCTGCGCAGACGCCATCCATAACCGCTCGGCATCGATAACGGATAGGCCAATCTGCTGATTGTTCTGGTTATATCCGGAGCAAGAGGAAAGATCGGCTTATTAATGTTCGGAGCGTTTTCCTGACGAATGGGACGCACCCTCAGACGTCCCGGGGAAAGGAGCTCCATGATTTCCCGAGCACGGCGCCTCGCCATCCCCCTCGCCGGATCGCTTCTCGCGTTCGGCGTGGTCGGCGCCACCCAGTCGGCCTCCAGCGCTGCGGCCATCAGCGCCGGGCCGAACGACGTCACCGCCAAGCCGGCGTCGGAGTCGGCCAGTGACGCCGTCGCCTTCTGGTCACCCGAGAGGCTGCGGGCGGCCAAGGACTACACCGAAGAACTCGGCAACTCCGTCAAGGGCTTCGGCAAGGTCAGCAAGGCGACCCCCGACGGCAAGCCGGGCGTCGTCCCGCCGATCGGCGAGGAGAAAGGCACGTCCGGCAAGACCAAGCAGGTCAACCTGCCGAACACGGTCGGCCGGGTGTTCTTCACGCTGCCCGGCCAGAACCCGCTGGACCCGAGGAGCTGGAAGTACTGCTCCGGCACGTCGGTCCAGAGCCGGTACCACAACGTCGTGGCGACCGCCGGGCACTGCATCTACGACCCGGTGACCAACGACTTCTACGACCACTGGGTCTTCATCCCGTCGTACTGGGACGGCGACCAGGCGTGGGAGGGCAAGGCGCCCTACGGCATCTACCCGGCGCAGTGGTTCCAGGCGCACGACGACTTCGTGGTCAAGGAGGACTACGACTACGACTACGCGTTCGTCAACGTCGCCTCCGGCTTCAAGATCAAGTGGCAGAAGGCCGGCAACGCCTGGCAGCTCACCAAGACGGCCGTCGGACGCCTGGGCGACAACGTCGGCGGCCAGGGCCTCACCTGGAACCGCAGCACGAAGGTGAAGGTCTTCTCGTTCGGCTACCCGGCCGGCCCGCACCCGGACGGCGACCGGCCGTTCACCGGGCGCACGATGAAGTGGTGCTACGGCCAGACCAGCGCCATGCCGGCGGCTCCCAAGTACAACATCCAGGAGCACATCGGGTTCAAGTGCGGCATGACCGCCGGCGCCAGCGGCGGCCCCTGGCTGTACAACTACAAGAGCAAGAGCCGGACCGGTTACCTCAACGGCATCAACAGCGTGGCGTGGGACACCGACGGCAACGACCGCTACGACCGGATCTCGTCGCCGTACTTCAACGGTGAGACCTACGACGTCTACAAGGTGGCCGCCAACCGGTGGACTCCCTGAGGCGTGAGCGCCGCGTTCACCCGCACGGGCGCTGATCCGTACGCGGTGACACGCGCTCTCTGACCGCACGGCCATTCGGTCAGGCGCCGAGGGCCCGGTGGACGTCCATCCACCGGGCCCTCTCCGCAAGCGAGTCAAGCGACTCAAGCGGCTCAAGCGGCTCACATGGCTCAGATGCGCAGACGGCTCGGACGGCTCGGACGGCTCAGATGTCGAAGAGCGAGCCCGCCGTCGAGCGCAGCTCGCAGTCGTTGCCGAAGGTGTGCTCGAAGCGGACGAACCTGCCGTCCCAGATCCCGGTCGCCGTGACCGTGACTGGACTGAACATCATCGGGCAGTAGGTGTCACGGCTCGGCTGAAGGTTGGCCGGGTCGCCCTTGGCCTTCTCGAGGAGGGCACACGCCTCGGCCCGCGCGAGTCGAGCGCCGACCGACGGCGTGCAGCTCAGAAGGGCGTAGCGCTCCGGCGGCTGCGCCTTCTCTCCGCTCGCGACGGTCAGGATCACCGCCCGCACGCGAGGCGCGGCGAGATGAGATGTGGTCACCGGCGCGTAGCTGGTTTTCGCGGTCGCCGACGGCTGCGGCGGTGGAGGCACCGTCGCGGCGAGAGCGGTCGCGGGGCCGGTGGCGATAGCCGTACTGGCCAGTAGAGCAAGGAGTGGCTTCATTCGATCCCCCCGGTTTCGGCTGGTCGTCAGCCTTGCGGGAGGGGCACCCGCGAGCAAGCGTCCACTCCGCGCCCATGGGCAAATCTGACGTCCCCTAGATCCCTTCGGTTCCACTGGTTTCATAACAAGCTGGCCAAGAAGCTGTGCCGTAACCGTGTTGATCTGGAAAAATCACCCCTTACGATCGATATCCCCACGCCGGAAGGTTCCCAGTGGCCAGGCACCTCGCGCTCAGCATCGGTGGCGTCGTCGCCGCCGCGAGCGTGGTCGCCATGCTCGTGAACCCCGGTACGGCGGCGCCGGAGTCGATGCGGCCCGTCTCGGGAGGCACGTCGATCTCCCTCAAGGACGGGGTCAACTCCTTCGCCCTCGCCCCTTCGGCGGCCGACATGCAGCGGGTGGCGTCCTACTGGAGCCCCGAGCGGCTCAAGCAGGCCAGCATCTACGAACCCAGCACCAAGCCGTCGCCCACCGCCAAGACCTCGACCTCCGCCCTGGAGGTGGGGTCCGCGCTCAGCACGAGACCGACCATCACCACCACCACCGCCACAGCCACCAGCGGCGTCCGGGGCAGCGCCAAGGATCCGAGCGTGCCGCCCATGGTGGGCAAGGTGTTCTTCAAGCTCGGCGACAAGGAGTACTGGTGTTCCGCCTCAGCGGTGCACTCGCCGTACAAGAACCTGGTCGCGACGGCCGGGCACTGCGGGTTCTCTCTCCAGCAGGACAAGCCGGTCGAGGACTGGATCTTCATCCCGTCCTACCATGACGGCAAGGCCGACGCCGGGATCTACGTCGGCCACACGCTCTACATGCACGAGGACTTCGCGGGACAGGGTGACTTCGACCGCGACTACGCCTTCGTCACCGTGCACCGCGGCTTCACCTGGCAGCCCTACACCGCGGGAGGCAAGGTGCAGTATCGGTCCGTCGACGCCGGGCTGCTCGAGGACAAGGTGGGCGCCTTCCTCTTCGCCTCCAACAAGCCGACCGGGCGCGGCGCCTTCGCCTTCGGCTATCCGGCCGGCGCGCAGCCCGACGGCAGCCGGCCCTACTCCGGGCAGACGGTCAAGATGTGCTACGGCGTCACTGAGAAGCGGTTCGCCGTCGCCCCGACATGGCAGGTGGAGCACGGAGTACGCCTGCCGGGCTGCGCCTTCACCTCGGGAGCCAGCGGCGGCCCCTGGGTGATCGGCTACAACAGCGCCAAGCGGACCGGGTATCTCAACGGGATCACCAGCCTGACCTGGAACCTGAACGGCGGGGGCCGGGTGGACGCCATCTCCTCGCCCTACTTCAACACGCTCACCCAGCGCGTCTACCAGCGGGCCACCCGTCAGTCCACAAGCTGATCATCCATCCCGCACGCCCGCGCTCAACCCGCCACGCCCGCGCTCAACCGCCACGCCCGCGCTCAACCCGCGCACCGCGGGGCCCGGCTCTCCCGCGCCTGATTGCGCTCGCTCCGCTCGCGCGGGCCTTTTCCATGCCGTACGACGCCGTACGGCTGCCGCGAACGCCGCATCCAAAGAGGATTAGACGTGGCATGTCCCGAAACGGTGCCATAAATTCACTGTGATTTACATCACATAATGCACCCCGCCGACGTCGCGACACCCGGCCGACTTGACCGAGAAGTCCTCGGACACCACCTGCGCGAACGTCACAAGATGATCTCGGATCTGACTCCTGTTGTGAAGTATCACGGAAAGGTCACGCGACTCGGGCGGCCGAAATAGGTAAAGCGCTCGTAAATCCGGAGGGTAGTGTCCTGACTATCCCTTTACTGACGGATGGGGCGCATGTGGCGCCCCGCTATATCCCCAGGAGTTTCATGAACACCCGAGTCAAGCGCCTGATCCTCCCCATCGGGGGCGTCGCCGCCGCCGGCCTCATCGGGGCCACCCTGGCAGCGCCAGCTCAGGCCGCCGGTGACACGGCCTCGGACCCGCTGGCCACCAGCGGAATCGCCGCCAAGAACGTGGTCGCCTACTGGCTGAACCAGAAGGCGGCCAACCTCGTCAACGCGACGCCGTACGAGACCCAGGTCGTCGCCAAGCACATCTCCACGGGCGGCCCCTCGGCCGACAGCAAGCCCGGCGTCGTCCCCGCGATCGGTGACGAGAAGAAGTCCGGCGGCTCGTCCAAGAACGTCAACCTGCCCCGCACGACCGGCAAGGTCTTCTTCCGGGGCGCCGACGGCCGGCCGCACTGGTGCACCGCCACCTCGGTCCAGGCGCACTACCGCAACCTGGTCGCCACGGCCGGGCACTGCGTCTACGACACCGACAGCAACGCCGCCACCCTCGACCGCTGGGTCTTCATCCCGGGTTACTACCAGGGCAAGGCGCCCTGGGGCATCTACGTCGGCAAGCAGGCGTTCACGCACTACGACTTCGACGTGTACGAGGACGGCGACCGCGACTACGCGTTCGTGACCGTCTACAACGGCATCAAGGCCGGTCCGGGCACCAACCTGCGCGACACCGCGGAGTGGGACTGGAAGCAGGTCGACAAGGCGACCTACGACAAGTACGACCACCACATCCGCAAGTCCAAGGACGGCAAGTACTACGTCCTCAAGTTCATCGACCTCGGCCGGCTCGGTGACAACGTCGGCGGTCAGGGCCTGGCCTACAACCAGAAGCTCGGCAAGTCCGTCTACGTGTTCGGCTACCCGAGCGGGTCGCACCCGGACGGCAACTACGCCTACTCCGGCCGCACGCTCAAGTGGTCGTACGGCAAGACGTTCGCGGCCAAGGCCCCCGCGGTCAAGGCTGAGGAACTGGTCGGCGTGAAGTCCTCCTTCACCGGTGAGGGCTCCTCGGGCTCGGCGTGGCTGCTCAGCTACAAGAACAGCCGCCGCCTCGGCTACCTCAACGGCGTCACCAGCGGCGTGGCCGACACCAACGGCAACAAGCGCATCGACACCAGCGTCTCCCCGTACTTCGACGGCGAGCTCTACGGCGTCTACAAGGCCGCCGCCAACGTCTGGTCCGGCTCGATCGCCTAGTTCCACCAGCACCCCCCAGCAGAGGCCCGGCCGTCATCGGCCGGGCCTTTCTGCTGCCGCGGGCGGGCGTAGGAGGCACGGGAAGGCGCGGGGAGGCTCGGCGTGGGTGGTGCCGGCGGTGGAGGGCTGCGTGGTCAGCGATCTGCAAGCGGCGTGAAAGCACACATTCCTACCTTTTCCCTAGCACCCTCTCTCTCCTCTAAGGAGTCCCATGCACACCCGGGCCAAGCACCTCATCCTCCCCGCCATCGCGGCCGGCCTCCTCGGCTCCGCGCTGATCGCCCCCTCCGCCGCTTCCGCGGCTCCCGACACCGCCTCCGACCCGCTGGCCGGCAGCGGCATCGCGGCCTGGAACGTCGCCGCCTTCTGGTACGCCGAGAGCAAGGCCAACCTGATCGCGGCCACGCCGTACACCGTCGAGACCCAGGTCGTGGCCAAGCACGTCTCCAAGGGCGGCCCGGCCGCCGACGGCAAGCCGGGCAAGGTCGAGCCCATCGGCGGCAAGCCGAGCGGCCTCTCCAAGAACGTCAACCTGCCGAAGACCACCGGCAAGGTGTTCTTCCTCGACGCCGACGAGAAGCCGCACTGGTGCACCGCGACCTCGCTCCAGTCGCACTACCGCAACCTGGTCGCGACCGCCGGGCACTGCGTCTACGACACCGAGTCCAACGCGGCCACGTTCAAGTACTGGGTCTTCGTGCCGGGTTACTACCAGGGCAAGACCCCCTGGGGCATCTACGTCGGCAAGCAGGCCTTCACGCACTACGACTTCGACGTCTACGAGGACTTCGACCGCGACTACGCCTTCGTCACCGTCTACAACGGCCTGAAGGCCCCGCACGACGGGGGCGCCCTCCCGGGCGACTGGAAGAAGGTCTCCAAGGCGCAGTACGATAAGTACCGCGGCTACGGCACCTACACCCCCGCGGTCAACCAGTTCACCAAGAAGGACCTGCACGGCCCCGGCACGGCCGACGACGAGTACTTCATCTGGAAGTTCGTCGACGGCGGCCGTCTCGGCGACAACGTCGGCGGCCAGGGCCTCGCGTACAACCAGAAGAAGGGCGGCAACGTCTACGTCTTCGGCTACCCGAGCGGGTCGCACCCGGACGGCAACTACGCCTTCACCGGCAAGACCCAGAAGTGGTGCTACGGCAAGACCTGGGCGGCCGCGTCGTCCGACATCAAGGCCCAGGAGTTGCTCGCCGTGAAGTGCCCCTTCACCGGTGAGGGCGCCTCAGGCTCGGCGTGGCTGTACAAGTACAGCAACCCGACCCGCAAGGGCTACCTGAACGGTGTCACCATCGCTGTGTCGGACACCGACGACAACCAGCGCATCGACACCAGCCTGTCGCCGTACTTCGACGGCGAGCTCTACGACATCTACAAGCACGCCGCCAACCTCTGGTCGGGCTCCATCGCCTAGACCGTTAGATCCCCGCAGGGCCCGGCCACCATCGGCCGGGCCCTGCGCCGTCGTGGGCTCGAAATTCACAACTCAAATAGACAAGAAATCGACAAGCACCTGTCGCCACGCTGCCGGTTCTCTCCTCAACCTCAACGCTGCGGCGAGTCCGGCGGCTACCGAGCATGGCCGAGCAGTAGGAGCCGCCGAAGATGTGCTGCTTTCGCGGTCACAAGCCAGGCGCTTTCACGTACAGCTGCACCTTCCGGCGCCCTGACCGTACGCCTGACGAGCATCAGGCCACCGGAGGCGCAGAGCTCGTAGATCGTGGCCTTGCAGTCACATGTGTGGCGGCGAACACGGACCCGGTTGCAGCGAGCCATGGGCGCAATCCACGCGATCTTGTCGTGCGCCATCTGCAGCGGCGCCACGTGGACGCCATGAAATGACGGCGGAAGGTTCACCTGGATCTGTGCGCCACGCAGACCATTGCGGCTGTCCCCCAGCGACTCGGTCGCCGTGTCGAACCGACCCATGGATGTCACTCCTCTTAGATCAGGGGCACGGCAGCGGGGATGTGGGTTGGCAGCGCATCCGGAAACGCGCTTCTCGCGTGTTGCTCCGACCTCGCAGGCCGAGAGGCTAACGACCGACCTCAGCGAGCACTCGCTCGATCCGGTCGGCAGCCGCAACGAGGTCGGTGACGGGAGTGATGCGCTTCCAGAAGAAGGAGAACCACAACCTGCCGTCCACGTCCGGGACGGCCAGGATGCTTTCCGTTAGGACCGGCGCCTCGGTATTGACCACAGTAAGAGCGGGGGTGGAGCCATCTTGCACGCACAGCCGTACGGCGAAGCGTCTCGTTTCGAGCTCTACGGCCAGTTCCCGCAGGTAATCGATGGGGTCGACGCTCATCGTCGTCTCCTCCTCGCGCCAGTCCTGTGCTGCCCCTTGCACCCGCAACATTATTACCTTAGTGGGTAAGGTAGCAAGGCTTGGACACCGACGGCTCCTAGCGGAATTCGGACGGATACAGCCCTGAAGAAGAGTCAGTTCACCTGTTGGCGGTAGACCAACTCGTAGAGATGCCCTCCCTTCACCAGGATCTGCGCCTCCACAGGCCGGACGTGATCCGCGTAGACGACACGGAAGGTGCGAATCACGGGCACGTCATCGGGCAGCTCCAGCACCTCCAACTCTTGGGTAGTGGGCAACCGCACCGACAGGTTGTCCACCCATTCCCGAGGAGGAAATCCCAGATCCGCGAGCAGCCTGGGCGTACCACCGGCAATCTTGCGGCGCTCCATCAAGGGCGTGCCTTCGGCGATGGCAAGGGGGTGATAGATCCATGCGAGTTCCGCAGGAGCGTCATCCAGCATCAAGACCTGGTGACGCATCGACACCCTGTCGTTCTCAGCCATCCCGAACGCGAGTGCCACATTCACCGGAGGCTGGACCTTGGCGACTTCGAGCAGACGTATCGTCCCTCGCTGGGACCGCTTCGCCGCTTCCGTCATCCACGGATACGCCTCGCTTTCCCCGGTTGGCGGCATGTATGAGGCAGGCGAGACCGCCAGCGCCAAGTCCTCTCGGACATACACTCCGACCCCGGCACGTCCCACGACGAAGCCCTCGTCCTTGAGAACGTTCAGGGTGCGCTGGACAGTCTGGCTCGTGATGCCGTACTGGGCCATGAGCTGCTGGGTCGTCGGCAACCGGGCGCCAGGCGCCAGATCCCCCGACATGATCAATGCCCGGAGCTCCGACGCTATCTGCTGGTGACGCGGGCGCCCGTCAATCTTCCGGATCATGGATCAACCAACCTTCAAGCTGTACCGGAAATGACGCCCTTCCGGCACCATCGTCATCACGGACACCTCGAACGGCACGCCATCCGCCGACCTCACCAGCCGGACCAAAAGGATCACAGGTGCCCCCTCTTCCAATCCCAGCGCCTCCGCCTCGGCCGCCGTGGCGGGCCGTACAGTAAGGTCCTCGATCACCTCGCTCGGCACGTGTCCCAGCTGCGCGAGCAGTGTCGGCGCGCCACCGGGAATCTTGCGCGCCGCCGCAAGGCCGGTTCCGGCCGCGACCGAGAGCGGGTAGTAGGAGTCGGTGAGCTCAACGGGACGCTCGTCAACGAGCATGACACGGCGACGGACCACCGCAGTTTCTCCCTCTGGCAGCCGAAGAGCACCTGCCACCAGCAGAGGAGGGACGACCTCTGCCACCTCGCGGAGCAGTTGAGAACCCTGTCGGCCGTTAACGGCGAGTTCCTCGGTCCACGCGTCGGTTTGGCCGGCTGCGCGTGGAGATACGTACGAGGCCGAACTGCCGACCCACTTCTCCGGCCCCCCTGGCTCACTCACGGGACTCAACTCCAATACCAGCTTAGGTAGCAAGGACGTATGGCTTACAACCTTAGTTGTGACCTTGCCAGCATCGTGAGTGCCCGGCCTAGCCTTCGCTACCTCAACGGCATGCCCGAGAACATCTCCGACACCGACGGTGGCAACCGCATCGACATCGAAGTCGATCCCGCACCTCAACGGCGGGCTCTACGGCTTGATCGCCTGCAGGGAGGGTTCAGCCCTGAACGATGAGAGTTCCGCTTTGAGGTGTCCGGCTGTCCACCATCCCTTTTGGCATTCCACCACAAAAAGGGGTGGGACTTTCGTGTAAACCAAAGGCATCCGATAAACGACGTTGCCGGATAACCGTCCCTTCGGGACGAACGGCGACAGGAGTCTCCCGGCCCCGGGCGCTCCGTCCTTACGTCTCAATCAGCCGGCATGCCGCACGGGCATGCGAGCGCCACGCCGCAGCGGAGCCGCCGGTGACGCGCCTCGGACCGCACAGTGATCGCCAGAGTGACGGGATGACTACGAAAACACTGTTCAGGGGGCTTGCGCAGCGGCTGGACACAGTCGTTCCCGATGGGCGGAGCCATCACGATTGATGGCGCCGTGGGCGACAGGGACCGCACTGGTTCCCTTTCAATGGTGTGATCCTCGTCACAGTTTTCGACCACAAAGTCTTGTGGAATCAGTCGACAAACCGGAGCAGAAAAAGGCTCGGAGATCGCCCAGCTGCCTCGATGTCGAAAGCTCCCGACCGATATTCGGCTTATCTGGCCTGCACCTCAATAACGGAATGGTCACGACAACCTGGGCGCTCCCGACGGGGGGTTTATGCCGCTTTTACGGGCCAAACCGGGAGCTGTAGAGTCTGCGCATCCCTTTCCTGACGCATGGGGCGCATGAGGCGTCTCACGACAGACCAAGGAGTTCCCCATGAAGCGCACTCTCGCCTTCGGTGGCGTCATCGCCACCGCCGGCCTCCTGGCCTCGGGCCTCGCGGCCCCGGCTCAGGCCACGCCCAAGGACGTCGCCAGCGACGCTCTGGCCACCAACGGCATCGCGGCCTATGCCGTGGTCGGCTACTGGTACGCCAACCAGGCTGCCAACCTGATCGGTGCCACGCCGTACAACGTCGAGACCAAGGTCGTCGCCAAGCACATCTCCAAGGGCGGCCCGGCTCCCGACAGCAAGCCTGGCATCGTCCCGGCCATCGGCGACGAGAAGAAGGTCGCGGCCAAGTCCAAGAACATCAACCTGCCCAAGACCACGGGCAAGGTGTTCTTCGACGGCGCCGACGGCCTGCCGCACTGGTGCTCTGCCACCTCGGTCCAGTCCGCGTACCACAACCTGGTCGCCACGGCCGGGCACTGTGTCTACGACACCGAGAGCAACGCCACCACCCTGGACAACTGGGTCTTCATCCCCGGTTACTACCAGAGCAAGACCCCGTGGGGCATCTACGTGGGCAAGCAGGCCTTCACCCACTACGACTACGACGTCTACGAGGACGGCGACCGCGACTACGCGTTCGTCACCGTGTACAACGGCCTCAAGTTCAACCACGACGGCGTGGTCCCCTACGTCCCGGACAACCCCGGTCAGTGGAAGCCGGTGTCCTACGACACCTGGAAGCAGTTCCCGCCGGAGTTCAAGAAGTCGTGGACCTGCCAGTACAACAACCACTACTTCGTCTGGGCTTTCGAGGACGCAGGTCGTCTGGGTGACAACGTCGGCGGTCAGGGTCTGGCCTACAACCAGAAGGTCGGCAAGCCGGTCTTCGTGTTCGGCTACCCGAGCGGCTCGCACCCGGACGGCAACTACGCCTACTCCGGCGCCACGCTCAAGTGGAGCTACGGCAAGACCTTCGGCGCCAAGGCTCCGGAGATCAAGGCTGAGGAGCTCGTCGGCGTCAAGTCGTCCTTCACCGGTGAGGGGTCCATCGGCTCCTCCTGGCTGGTCGGCTACAAGAACAACCGCCGTCTCGGCTACCTGAACGGTGTCACCATCGGCATCGCGGACACCGACAGCAACAACCGCATCGACACCAGCGTCTCCCCGTACTTCGACGGCGAGCTCTACGGTGTCTACGGCGCGGCCAAGAACCTTTGGTCGGGTTCGATCGCGGTTCCGTTCGAGTCGCCCGCGATCCCGCACCCGACGTCGTCGCCGTCGGCGCCCCCCGCGTAAGTTCGCTCGCAAATTGGCCCGGCCGCCAGCCGGGCCTTTTGTTTTCCTGGGTAAGACGGCTTTCCCGGGCCTTCGACTTGCCGCCGCCTCAGCATCCCCAGTTCTGTGAGTGACACTTCTACAGAACTCGCGGCGCTCTGCTGTAAACCAAATGCCCCGGTCGGACGACGGCGTCCAATCTCAGCTTGTCACCACCACGGAGCCCCAGGTCAGCCGGTGATCATCCTCCCTTCAGTAGTCATGTGATCTGCGTCACACCCTCGGCTCGCAGACATTCCGCAACGCTGGTAAGCAGCCGTCAAAGGGATTGTGGAATGGGCGCACGCTGCGGAAACGGCGACGGCGACAACCACAGAGCGGCTGTCATCCTGTCAACCCGAAAATAAAGAGTCGGTCGTCGGCGAGCCAGTCGCAAGAAACTCTTCTGCAACCCCTTAAACGCGCCTTATGTGCGCTATCTTCTGCCTATCCCTTTACTGACGCATGGGGCGCATGAGGCGTCCCACGACAGACCAAGGAGTTCCCTTGAAGCGCACTCTCGCCTTCGGTGGCCTCGTCGCCACCGCCGGCCTCCTGGCCGCAGGCCTCGCCGCCCCGGCTCAGGCCACCCCGCAGGACGTCGCCAGCGACGCTCTCGCGACCAACGGCATCGCCGCTTACGAGGTCGCTGCCTACTGGAAGGCCAACAAGGCGGCCAACCTGATCGGCGCCACGCCGTACGACGTCGAGACCAAGGTCGTCGCCAAGCACATCAGCAAGGGCGGCCCGGCTCCCGACAGCAAGCCCGGCATCGTGCCGGCGATCGGCGACGAGAAGAAGGTCGCCGCCAAGTCGAAGAACGTCAACCTGCCCAAGACCACGGGCAAGGTGTTCTTCACGACTCCGGACGGCCCGGACGCGGACAGCCGCCCCGACCGTCACTGGTGCTCGGCCACCTCGGTGCAGTCCGCGTACCACAACCTGGTGGCGACCGCTGGTCACTGTGTCTACGACACCGAGACCAACGCCGCGACCCTCGACAAGTGGGTCTTCATCCCCGGTTACTACCAGGGCAAGACCCCGTGGGGCATCTACGTGGGTAAGCAGGCCTTCACCCACTACGACTACGACGTCTACGAGGACGGCGACCGCGACTACGCGTTCGTCACCGTGTACAACGGCCTCAGCTTCTACCACGACGGAGTGGTCAAGCCCTTCGACGAGAACCCCGGTGCGTGGCGGGAAGTCTCTCGGGCGACCTACGAGAACTTCAAGAACCAGTTCCGCTACTGGGAGGGCCCGAACTACTACTGCGAGCACGAGAGCCACTACTACGTGTGGGCCTTCGTGGACGCGGGTCGCCTGGGCGACAACGTCGGTGGGCAGGGTCTGGCCTACAACCAGAAGATCGGCCAGCCGGTCTTCGTGTTCGGCTACCCGAGCGGGTCGCACCCGGACGGCAACTACGCCTACTCCGGCGCGACCCTCAAGTGGACCTACGGCAAGACCTTCAAGGCGACTGCGGCCGAGATCAAGGCCGAGGAACTCCAGGCCGTCAAGTCCTCCTTCACCGGCGAGGGCGCGCTCGGCTCGTCCTGGCTGCTGAAGTACAACAACGGCCGTCGTCTCGGCTACCTGAACGGTGTCACCATCGGCGTCTCCGACACCGACGGCAACAACCGTTACGACACCAGCATCTCCCCGTACTTCGACGGCGAGCTCTACGGCGTCTACAGCGCGGCCAAGAACCTCTGGTCCGGCTCGATCGCGGTTCCGTTCGAGTCGCCCGCTCTGCACTAGTAGTCACGGTCAGAGGTCCAAACTCTGATTCGAAATCTGCATCACCTTAAGGGCTCGGCTTTACAGCCGGGCCCTTTCGGCTTTCCTGATGTCAGTTTCGGATTGGCACACTCGGGCGGCTTCGACGGGCCTCCCGACACTGCGGGGCCGGCCGGGATCGCGTGAAACGGATGCACGCCGGACCAGCAAATGCCGAGAGGCTCTCCTCCATGTCTTCCAGGGGAACAATGTGAGGCTCTGCCTGCGGAGATGCGAACGGCGATCTCGCAGGTGATGGCGCACACCCGGGGTGACGGCGCCTGCTGGGGCGGGTCACCAAGCAAATTTAGACGCCCAACAGCGGTGAGCGGTGCCATCCAAGAGCTGTGATTTACATCACACTCTATTTATTGATCTTAGTCAGATTAATCCTCATTGTCATGAAAAGAAGAGCTGCGATAGCCATCTAGCTGGGCGAACAAGCGAAAGCCTTCGCTGACTTGAAAGCTTGCTGTGCGTCAGTCAGATAACGCGAACATCTCGGCGACTAGCCCGTCCGATGAGCCGGGAAAGCAGGGCTACCAGATAAAGATCGCGATATATGGTGCTCACTATCCCTTTACTGACGCATGGGACGCACGAGGCGTTCCACGACAGAGCAAGGAGCTCCCCCATGAAGCGCACTCTCGCCTTCGGTGGCCTCGTCGCCACCGCCGGCCTCCTGGCCTCCGGCCTCGCCGCCCCGGCTCAGGCCTCCGGTGACGTCGCCAGCGCCCCACTGTCCGCCACCGGCATCCAGGCCAAGAACATCGCCGCGCTCTGGCTCGCCGAGAACGCGGCCAACCTGATCGCGGCCACGCCGTACGACGTCGAGACCAAGGTCGTCGCCAAGCACATCAGCAAGGGCGGCCCGGCTCCCGACAGCAAGCCCGGCATCGTGCCCGCAATTGGCGACGAGAAGAAGGTCGCCGCCAAGTCGAAGAACGTCAACCTGCCCAAGACCACGGGCAAGGTGTTCTTCGCCGACGGGTTCAAGCTGGAGACGGTTTCCCGGACCGACGGTGAGCGCACGTACACCTACCAGCGGCCGGTAGCCATCAACCCGCACTGGTGCACCGCGACCTCCGTCCAGGCCGCGTACCACAACCTGGTCGCCACGGCTGGTCACTGCGTGTACGACACGGAGTCGAACAAGGCCACCCTGAACTACTGGGTGTTCGTCCCGGGTTACTACCAGGGCAAGACCCCGTGGGGCATCTACGTGGGTAAGCAGGCCTTCACCCACTACGACTACGACGTGTACGAGGACGGCGACCGCGACTACGCGTTCGTCACCGTGTACAACGGCATCAAGCTGCCCCCGAACGGCTTCGCCGAGGCTTGGCGGATCCTCAAGCGTGCGCTCTACACGGGCGACTGGACCGAGGTCAAGAAGTACGTCGACTTCAAGGAAGTCGACAAGGCGACCTACGACGCGTACGTCAAGGAAGGCGTCCTTCCGGCGGGCTACGAGAAGGACTCGCAGGGCCACATCCACTACTACGTGCTGAAGTTCACTGACGCCGGTCGCCTGGGTGACAACGTTGGTGGGCAGGGTCTGGCCTACAACCAGAAGATCGGCCAGCCGGTCTTCGTGTTCGGCTACCCGAGCGGGTCGCACCCGGACGGCAACTACGCCTACTCCGGCAAGACCCTCAAGTGGAGCTACGGCAAGACCTTCAAGGCGACCGCGGCCGAGATCAAGGCCGAGGAGCTCCAGGCCGTGAAGTCCTCCTTCACCGGCGAGGGCGCGCTCGGCTCCGCGTGGCTGCTCAAGTACAACAACGGCCGTCGTCTCGGCTACCTGAACGGTGTCACCATCGGCGTCTCCGACACCGACGGCAACAACCGTTACGACACCAGCATCTCCCCGTACTTCGACGGCGAGCTCTACGGCGTCTACAGCGCGGCCAAGAACCTCTGGTCCGGCTCGATCGCCTAACCTCCGGCCTGCGGAGACAAAGCGATCAGTGAGTCAATGACTCACACAGCATCACAGCATCACCGCAGGGCCCGGCTCCCCAGCCGGGCCCTGCGCCATCTCACGGCGAAGACGCAGCGAAGTCGGCTCAGGCTCTGTATGCTGCGCAGTGATTCGAGGCCCCGGCGCACAGCGCCGGGGCCTCGCGCCGTTTGGGGCACTTAGACGTACGGCACACGCGATCGGTGCCATGACAGCAATGTGAGTTACATCACACACTTTAGTCTCCACAGTAACCAGGGCCACAACGAACCCAAATTACTCAAGGTCACAATCTGACCCGTGATCTGCGGAGATATCCACCCATGCGGCAAGGATTTCAAACCACGTCAGGGGTAACGGATTGGTCTCGGCGTCGCCGATGGTCATGAACGTCGGTCAAGCGGCTTCCGCCTCGCAAGATCGCGCCTGTATGTTCCTGGCTATCCCTTTACTGACGCATGGGACGCATGAGGCGTCTCACGACAGACCAAGGAGTTCCCCCATGAAGCGCACTCTCGCCTTCGGTGGCCTCGTCGCCACCGCCGGCCTCCTGGCCTCGGGCCTCGCTGCCCCGGCTCAGGCCGCGGGTGACGTCGCCAGCAAGCCGCTCGCCTCGACCGGTATCGCCGCGAAGAACATCGTGGCCTACTGGTATGCGAACGACGCGGCCAACCTGATCGGCGCCACGCCGTACAACGTCGAGACGAAGGTCGTCGCCAAGCACATCAGCAAGGGCGGCCCGGCTCCCGACAGCAAGCCCGGTGTGGTTCCGGCCATCGGTGACGAGAAGAAGGTCGCCGCCAAGTCGAAGAACATCAACCTGCCCAAGACCACGGGCAAGGTGTTCTTCGAGGGCGCCGACGGCAAGCCGCACTGGTGCTCGGCCACCTCGGTGCAGTCCGCGTACCACAACCTGGTCGCGACCGCTGGTCACTGTGTCTATGACACGGACTCCAACGCCGCGACCCTGGACAACTGGGTCTTCATCCCGGGTTACTACCAGGGCAAGACCCCGTGGGGCATCTACGTGGGTAAGCAGGCCTTCACCCACTACGACTTCGACGTGTACGAGGACGGCGACCGCGACTACGCGTTCGTCACCGTGTACAACGGTCTGAAGGCTCCGCACGACGGTGTGCCCCACGGCAACGACAAGCCGGTGAAGTCGGCTACCGGTGGGACCGGCTGGGAGAACCTGGGCGGCTGGACCGAGGTCACCAAGGACGTCTACGACCAGTACAAGGGCGCGGACACCTTCATCGGTGACATCGCCGCGGTCGACGGTCCCGACTACAACGACGTCGACAAGGACGGAAACAAGACCGAGACGGTCACGCACTACTTCGTCTGGAAGTTCGTCGACGCCGGTCGCCTGGGTGACAACGTCGGTGGGCAGGGTCTGGCCTACAACCAGAAGATCGGCTCGCCGGTCTTCGTGTTCGGCTACCCGAGCGGGTCGCACCCGGACGGCAACTACGCCTACTCCGGCAAGACCCTCAAGTGGAGCTACGGCAAGACCTTCAAGGCGACCGCCGCCTCCATCAAGGCCGAGGAGCTCCAGGCCGTGAAGTCCTCCTTCACCGGCGAGGGCGCCCTCGGTTCGTCCTGGCTGCTGAAGTACAGCAACGGCCGTCGTCTCGGCTACCTGAACGGTGTCACCATCGGCGTCTCCGACACCGACGGCAACGACCGTTACGACACCAGCATCTCCCCGTACTTCGACGGTGAGCTGTACGGCGTCTACAGCGCGGCCAAGAACCTCTGGTCCGGCTCGATCGCCTAACCTCCGGCCTGCGGAGACAGCGATCACCCCAGTCAGGGGTCCAAACCCTGACTGACTGCTTCACCACGGGGCCCGGCTTGACCGCCGGGCCCCGTGCCATTCCCAGCCGCATAGGCCGCATACGAGGTGTCCGTATGAGGCCCAGCGATCGAGGCCCCGGCGACAGCGCCGGGGCCTCGCGCCGTTGAAGGCCTTAGACGCACCCCGCGCTCGATCGGTGCCATGACATTAATGTGATTTACATCACATGTTGGAGACCTCAAAGAGCATCATAGCCGCCAACATGCTCATACAACCTAGGTCTCCCCTGACTTCTGATCTGCGGATATGTCGATCCAGACGGCAGAAAGCGCAGCCGCGACCTTGCGTAACGGAGAGGTCTCGGCGTCCTTCGCGGTCACAGACCGCAGTCAACCGCCTTCCATGCCGCAAGATCAATCACTATGGTCCTGACTATCCCTTTACTGACGCATGGGACGCATGAGGCGTACCACGACAGACCAAGAGGAGTCTCCCCCCATGAAGCGCATTGTCGCCTTCGGTGGCGTCGTCGCCGCCGCCGGCCTCCTGGCCGCTGGTCTCACCGCCCCCGCTCAGGCGTCCGGTGACGTCGCGAGCGACCCGCTGGCCTCGACCGGCATCGCCGCCTGGGGCGTCGCCGGGTTCTGGTACGCGCAGGACGGCGCCAACCTGGTCAACGCCACGCCGTACAACGCCGAGACCAAGGTCGTCGCCAAGCACATCTCCAAGGGCGGCCCGGCTCCCGACAGCAAGCCCGGCATCGTCCCCGCCATCGGCGACGAGAAGAAGACCGCCGCCAAGTCGAAGAACATCAACCTGCCCAAGACCACGGGCAAGGTGTTCTTCGTGGGCGCCGACGACAAGACGCCGCACTGGTGCACCGCCACCTCGGTGCAGTCCGCCTACCACAACCTCGTCGCGACGGCCGGGCACTGTGTCTACGACACGGAGAGCAACGCCGCCACGCTGAAGAACTGGGTGTTCGTCCCGGGTTACTACCAGGGCAAGACCCCGTGGGGCATCTACGTCGGCAAGCAGGCCTTCACCCACTACGACTACGACGTCTACGAGGACGGCGACCGCGACTACGCCTTCGTCACCGTCTACAACGGCCTCAAGGCCCCGCACGACGGGCGCGACGTCGAGCACACCTTCGTCGAGGTGTCCGAGGACGCGTACAACAAGTACCGCGCCGCTGCCCCGAACGTCTACGTCGCCGACAGCTGGACTCACAAGGAGCAGGTCAAGGACGTCGACGACGTCGACAAGGACGGCAACAAGACCGAGCTGATCACCAAGTACTACGTCGCCAAGTTCACGGACGCGGGCCGCCTGGGTGACAACGTCGGTGGGCAGGGTCTGGCCTACAACCAGAAGATCGGCTCGCCGGTCTTCGTCTTCGGTTACCCGAGCGGGTCGCACCCGGACGGGCAGCACGCCTTCTCCGGCAAGACCCTCAAGTGGAGCTACGGCAAGACCTTCAAGGCGACCGCGGCCTCGATCAAGGCCGAGGAGCTGCAGGGCGTGAAGTCCTCCTTCACCGGTGAGGGCTCCCTCGGCTCCGCGTGGCTGCTCAAGTACAACAACGGCCGTCGTCTCGGCTACCTGAACGGTGTCACCATCGGCGTCTCCGACACCGACGGCAACGACCGTTACGACACCAGCGTCTCCCCGTACTTCGACGGTGAGCTGTTCGGCGTCTACAGCGCGGCCAAGAACCTCTGGTCCGGCTCGATCGCCTAGTCTCCCGCTACGGAGATCCGAGGGGGCACACGCCCCTGACTCACCGCTTCACCCACAGGGTCCGGCTTTCCCCGCCGGGCCCTGTGGCGTTTCCGCATATATCCATCGCCGGCCGCGCCGCAGGATTCGTATCCGACATGAAATCTGTGCGCTGTATGTTCCCTTGCATCCCTTTACTGACGATGGGGCGCAGGAGACGTTCCACGTACAGCGCGAGGAGTTCTCTTGCTGCGCATCCTCATCACAGGTGTGATGGCGGTCGGTCTGCTCGGAGCCGCCGTTCAAGCTCCCGCCCGCGCCTACGACATCACCGCGACCGACGTCCTCGCCACCCAGGCACAGGTCGCGTCGGTGATCGCCTACTGGCTGAACGGCGACGGCCAGGCCCTCGCCGCCGCCACGCCGTACCTGCCGGAGAGCAGGATGGTGGCGAGGCGCGTTTTCACGGGCGGCCCGTCCCCCGACGGGCGGCCAGGTCTCGTCCCCGGCGCGGACCCGGAGCGCAAGGCCGCGACCCGATCCAAGAACGTCAACCTGCCCAGGACGACCGGCAAGGTGTTCTTCCACGGCGCGGACGGCAGGCCGCACTGGTGCTCGGCCACCTCCGTCCAGGCCGACTACCGAAACCTCGTCGCCACGGCCGGCCACTGCGTCTACGACATCGGATCCGCCGCGGCGTCCCCGGCCGCGACGTTGCGGGACTGGGTGTTCGTTCCGGGCTACTACCAGCGGAGAACGCCCTTCGGCGTGTACGTCGGCAAGCAGGCGTTCACCCATCACGACTTCGCGACGTACCGGGACCTCGACCGCGACTACGCCTTCGTCACCGTCTACAACGGGCTCGCGCCGAGCTGGGGCAGGTCCCTCAATGAGGCGCAGTACAACGCGTTCAGCGGCGGCGTGAAATACAAGGTCCTCTCGCGCACCGCGACCACGTACGTCGGCGTCAGGCTCACCGACGCCGGACGCCTCGGCGACCGGGTCGGCGGACAGGGCCTGGCCTACAACCAGCAGGTCGGCAGGCCCGTCTTCGTCTTCGGCCACCCCACCGGCACGCTTCCTCCCGGGAACGCGCCGCAGCCCGACCGCACCCTCAGATGGTCGTACGGCAGGCCGTTCAAGGCGCAGGACCTCTCCGTAAAGGCGGAGGAACTGATCGGCGTGCGGTCGGGGGCCATGGACGCCTCGGGAGCCGCCTGGCTGGCCGGATACCGGAACAGCCGCCGCCTTGGATACTTGAACGGCCTCACTCTCGGCGTCTCGGACGCCGACGGTGACGACCGCGCCGACACGAGCGTCTCGGCCTATTTCGACGGAGAGCTCTACGGCGTCTACAGCGCGGCCCGTCACCTGTGGTCCGGCTCCGTCCCGTTCAACGGGGCATACGAGATCACAACGCCGGTTCGCTCTCTTCTCTAAGGGCTCTCCAAGGCCCGAAAGCCCGCCCTTAGGCATGCCCGAAAAAGGGCCTTTCGGCATGCTCATCGGCGGCATTCACGCAGGTCGCCAAGTTACAAAAGCGGTACAGAACGAGAAACTTCCAAATTCTCGCGATCTCTTCTTATGTCGGACTTATCGCCAGGTGCCTCCGTGCTGTAAGTTCCTTGACATCCCTTTACTGACGCATGGGGCGTAAGTGGCGTCCCACGTACAGCGCGAGGAGCGAACCCCTCATGAAGAAGCGCGTGCTTCTCCCCCTCGGCGGCGTCATCGCCGCCGCCGGCCTGACGGCCGCGTCCCTGGCGGTGCCGGCTCAGGCCGCGCCGACCGCGGCCACCGCGAAACTCGCCTCCGGATCCCAGGTCTCGGACGTCCTGGAGTTCTGGCTGGGCAACTCGGGTGCCAACCTCAAGGCCGCCGACCCCTACGGCCTCGAGCACAAGGTCGTGCCCAAGCACGTCTCCACCGGAGCTCCGGCGGCGGACGGCAAGCCGGGCATCGTGCCGGCGATCGGCGACGAGAAGAAGACGGTCGCCAAGTCGAAGAACGTCAACCTGCCGAAGACGGCCGGGCGCGTGTTCTTCACCCTTGGCAACGGCATCTACTCGTGCTCCGCCTCCTCGGTGCAGTCGCAGTACCACAACCTGGTCGCCACGGCCGGGCACTGCGTCTACGACATCGACGGCAACGGCCACACCGTCGACAAGTGGATCTTCATCCCGGGCTACTACGACGGTAAGGCGCCCTGGGGCACCTACATCGGCAAGCAGGCCTTCACCCACTACGACTTCGACGTCTACGAGGACGCCGACCGCGACTACGCCTTCGTCACGGTCTACAACGGCATCCGGCTCGACGCGGAGAAGTCCACCGCCGAGAAGAAGCTCTGGACCGACGTCGGCCGCCTCGGCGACAACGTCGGCGGTCAGGGCCTCGCCTACAACCAGAAGATCGGCCAGCCGGTCTTCGTGTTCGGCTACCCGGCCGCTCCGCACGACGACGGCAACTACGTCTGGACCGGCGAGAAGCTGAAGTGGTGCTACGGCAAGACCTTCGGCCCGGTCAGCGAGGCGTCGGTCAAGGTCGAGGAGCAGATCGGCCTGAAGTGCTCCATGACCGGCGGGTCCTCCGGCGGCCCCTGGATCCTGAAGTACAGCAGCGCCCGCCGTCTCGGCTACATCAACGGCGTCACCAGCCTCGGCGGGGACACCGACAACAACGGCCGTAGCGACCTGATCACGTCGGCGTACTTCGACGGCGAGACCTACGGCGTCTACAAGGCGGCCTACCCGCTGTGGTCCGGCTCGTACGTCCGCAAGGACGGCACGCTGGGCCTCACCGAGGTTCCGCCGCTCTGAGCATGCCGTACCAGGCCGTTTCATAAGCGGTGAGCACAAGCAGAGGCCCGGCCGTTTCGGCCGGGCCTCTCGCATTGCGGGACGTTTTAGACGTGGGCCGCGAGCGGCCGGTGCCCGCCGCAAACTGTGATGCTTGTCACACTGAGGAGCGGCAACTTTCTTGGAACCGTCCTAACGGTATTTCCGGACAATGCCCCGTTCACCAGCCCATCTGCGGAAATATCACGATTCGATGCCGACTGGCTGAGTGCCGATAAATATCTAATCGGTAACAGCATGATATCGGCGCGGTAAGCGTGAGGAAGGGCTCGAATGCCCCTTCGGGCCACAAGATCTTCAATGTAGGGTTCGATCAACCTTTACTGACGGATGGGACGCAAGAGGCGTTCCACGACAGCGCGAGGAGCATCCCCCTATGAAGAAGCGTCTGCTTCTCCCCCTCGGTGGCGTTGTCGCCACCGGCCTGCTCAGCTCGGCCCTCGTCACCCCGGCTCAGGCCTCCGGTGACGTGGCCGGCACCCCCCTGGCCAGCCAGACGGCCGCCTGGCAGATCGCCGCGTTCTGGTACGGCGAGAACAAAGCCAACCTGATCGGCGCCACGCCGTACGACGTGGAGACCAAGGTCGTCGCCAAGCACGTCTCGACCGGCGGTCCCTCCGCGGACAGCAAGCCCGGCGTGGTCCCGGCGATCGGCGACGAGAAGAAGTCGGCCGCCAAGTCGAAGAACATCAACCTGCCCAAGACCACGGGCAAGGTGTTCTTCATCGGCGCCGACGGCGAGCCGCACTGGTGCACCGCCACCTCCGTGCAGTCGCAGTACCACAACCTGGTCGCCACGGCCGGGCACTGCGTCTACGACACCGAGTCGAACGACGAGACGCTCGACTACTGGGTCTTCATCCCGGGTTACTACCAGGGCAAGACCCCGTGGGGCATCTACGTGGGTAAGCAGGCCTTCACCCACTACGACTACGACGTCTACGAGGACGGCGACCGCGACTACGCGTTCGTCACCGTCTACAACGGTGTCCTGCCCAACAGCGGGGCCGGCGAGGTCACGGCCAAGGAGTACGACAAGTACCCCGACGACGACCGTCTCGTGAAGCCCGTCGTCAGCCGGTACGAGACCTACGCAGAGGCCAAGGCCCACCAGGGCAAGGGCGAGATCGACGCCGTCCCCGACACCAAGCACCCGGTCGCCGTCGGCACCCCCGAGTCCAAGACCGTCCAGGTGACGAAGGACGCCTACCTCACGGCCAAGGGCGTCGACCCCAAGGCCGCGGGCGTCAACGAGGACGAGTCGAAGCAGTTCGAGATTCACACCACGAAGGCTCCGGAAAACGTCCCGTTCCTGAGCAAGGACGGGAAGAAGGAGTACTACAAGTTCGAGGAGATCTCAGAGCCGGCCGAGACCGCGACCCCGACGGCGTCGCCCAGCGCCACGCCGTCCGAGACCCCGGCTCCCGCCAAGAAGTACAAGTACTACTACCGCACCTTCTGGGCGAACTACGACCTGTACTACAAGGTCACCCGGTTCTACGTCCGGACCTTCACCGACGTCGGCCGCCTCGGCGACAACGTCGGCGGTCAGGGCCTGGCCTACAACCAGAAGCTCGGCAAGCCGGTCTTCGTCTTCGGCTACCCGAGCGGGTCGCACCCGGACGGCAACTACGCCTACTCCGGTGCCACGCTCAAGTGGTCGTACGGCAAGACCTTCGCCGCCAAGGCCGCGGCCATCAAGGGCGAGGAGCTCGTCGGGGTCAAGTCGTCCTTCACCGGTGAGGGCTCGATCGGGTCGTCCTGGCTGCTCAGCTACAAGAGCAACCGCCGCCTCGGTTACCTCAACGGTGTGACGATCGGCATCTCCGACACCGACAAGAACAACCGCATCGACACCAGCATCTCGCCGTACTTCGACGGTGAGCTGTACGGCGTCTACAAGGCGGCCGCGCACCTCTGGTCCGGCAGCATCGTCGCCAAGTACTGATCCCACCGGTAGTCGCCGGCGGCGTGGTGCCCGCCGCCGGCGCGGTGGCAGCGCTTGACCCGCAGGGCCCGGCTTTCCCAAGCCGGGCCCTGAGCCCTTTCACTGACTGTTCAGGCCCGGGCGAGCACCTCCGCGACTCGGGGTTCCGCGGCGTACGGCTGGAGCCGCTTCCGCATGTCCGCGACGTACGACCTGGTCCGGACGGACTGGAGACCCTGGGCGACGTCGAGGGCCGACGCGGCGGCCGTGCACGCCTCCTCCAGCTCGCCCTGCTGCAGGAGGGCCGAGGCCAGGAGCGAGAGGTTGAACATCTTCCCGCGGACGTAGCGGCCGTCCATCCGCAGCGACCGTCTCGCCTGCCGTACGGCGGCCGCGCCGTCGCCGAGGTCGCGCAGGCAGTGGGCCGACTTGGCGGCGAGATACGCCTCGTCGAAGTAGCCGATCCACTTGGGCTCGTTCTCGGGAGAGCGCCGGTCGAAGGCCACCTCGGCGCGGTGGAGCGAGGCGGCGCACGCCGCGCCGTCCCCGAGCAGCGCGAACGCGTGCGCCTCCAGGACTCGCGCCTCGGCCAGCAGGGAGAACACCCCCGACCGCTCCGCCGCCATCGCCGCGGCCCTGGCCAGGTCGAGGCCGTGGCGGGGCTGGCCGATGTAGAGCGCCTGGTGGCTCATGCCCGCCAGGATCTCCCCGCCCAGCCCGTGGTCGCCCGCGCCGCGCGCCAGCCCGAGCGCCTGGATCAGGTAACGCTGGGCGATGCCGTGCTGCTCCAGGTCATAGGCCATCCACCCGGCGAGCCTGGTGAGCTCGGCCGCCGCGGTGGCGAGCGCGCGACCGGTGGCCTCGCCGTACGCGCCGTCCCGGAGAAGAGGCGTCACGGCCGTGTCCAGATATTTCACGACGGGGCCGCGGATGCTGCCGCCGCCGAATCGGTTGTCCAGCTCGCTGAACGAGCGGGTGACCTCGCGGATCGCGGTCACGTCGGAGACGCCCACCCTGCGGGGGCCGTCCGCGGAGAGCCGCTCCTCGGCGGGGATCGTCAGCCAGCGGGCGATCCCGGCCGAACCCGCTCCCAGGGCGAAGGTGGAGTCGAGCAGGAACTTCCGCCGCTCGACGTCGGCCCTCCACAGTGCTGTCACGCTTGCCACACCCTCCTGCCACGAATGGGGGAACTCCTGTCCGAGGTCGAGAGGGACTGCTCCGCGTGACATGCCGATGTCCTCGGCGGACACCGGCTTCCCCAGCCGCAGGGAGAAGATCTCCGCCAGCAGCTTGGGCGCCGGATCACGCGGACGCTGGCCGCCGATCCAGCGCAGCACCGAGCCGTGGTCGTATCTCATCCCGGCCAGCCCGCGGGTCAGACCGAGATCGTTGAGCCGGCGGGCCAGCCCCTTGCGGGACAGGCCCGCTTCGGCGAGGTGCTGCTGGAGTAGCCGGTTGGGTTCGCGTCGCATCGCTCTCCTCACCACGCGACAGGCATAGCCGGTTGGTAACGGAGAGCTCTCTTTATAGCACGTACCGTGAACCCCCCAAGGGATTCCCAAATCTTCGACCGGGCCATCCGGAAGACATCGCGGGGAAAACGGACCCGTGAAAGCACAAGGTCGTGATCACGCACGCTGCGGTGCATGATCACGACCCATGGCTTCGCAGGCCGTACGGCACGCGCGGGAACCCGCGCATGATCACATCAAGGGTTGAGCCAGGTACTGGACCTGTCGGGGAACCCGCGCATGATCACGCGGGAATGCGGGCGACACCGTCTTGGCGGGCCTGCGCGGCCACGGCGGCGGTGACCGCGGGGGCGACCCGGGCGTCGAACGGCGAGGGGATCACGTAGCTCTCGGACAGCTCGTCTCCCACCACCGCCGCCAGCGCAGCGGCGGCCGCCACCTTCATGTTCTCGGTGATCGTCGTGGCCCGCACGTCGAGCGCGCCCCGGAAGACCCCGGGGAAGGCGAGCACGTTGTTGATCTGGTTGGGGAAGTCGGACCGCCCGGTGGCCACGACCCGCGCGTAGCGGGCCGCCACGGACGGCTCCACCTCGGGCGTCGGGTTGGAGAGCGCGAAGACGATCGAGTCCGGCGCCATCGAGGCGATGGCCTCCTCGGAGACCGTCGAGCCCGACAGGCCGATGAACACGTCGGCGCCGGCGAGGGCCTGCTCGGTCGAGCCGGCGAGGCCGGCCTTGTTGGTGTCGCGGGCGAGCGCCTCCTTGACCGGGTTGAGCCCTTCCCGCCCGGAGTAGAGGATGCCCTTCGAGTCGGAGACCGCGATGTCGCCGATGCCGGCGTTGAGCAGGATCCGCGTGACGGCCACGCCGGAGGCCCCGGCGCCGGCCACGACCGCGCGCAGCTCGCCAAGGGAGCGCCCGGTCAGGCGGGCCGCGTTCTGCAGCGCCGCCAGTGCCACGATCGCCGTGCCGTGCTGGTCGTCATGGAAGACGGGGATGTCGAGCAGCTCCCGCAGCCGGTCCTCCACCTCGAAGCACCGCGGGGCGCTGATGTCCTCCAGGTTGATGCCGCCGAACGAGGGTGCGAGCCGGACCACGGTCTCGACCAGGCCGTCGACGTCGGTGCAGTCGAGGCAGATCGGCACCGCGTCGACGTTGCCGAACTCCTTGAACAGAAGCGCCTTGCCCTCCATGACCGGCATGGCGGCGGCGGGCCCGATGTCGCCGAGGCCGAGGACGGCCGTGCCGTCGGAGACCACGGCCACGACGTTGGAGACCCAGGTGTAGTCGTTGACCAGCTCGGGGCTGTCGGCGATCGCCGTGCAGACACGGGCGACGCCGGGCGTGTAGGCGAGAGAGAGGTCGTCCGCGTCGCGGACGGGGATGGTGGAGCGGACCTCCAGCTTGCCGCCGCGGTGCAGCGCGAAAGCGGGATCCAGGTCGAGAGATGCCAAGGAGACAGGTGAAACGGTCACAGCGACCCCAGTGTCGAAAGGACGAAACCTTCGGTAGACGCCGACAAGAGAACGAAAGCCCAGGCTTCGGTAGCCGCCGGAGGCCGTCGTCGTTGACGGTCGTCTCTTGAGGGGGGTACGGGGGTCACCCGTCTCCTGATTGTGCCACATGACCGAACGGCCGCCCATGTCAGGCGGGCCACAGCCGATGCCCCCCCGGGAGTTCCCCGGACATGCCGTCCGTGTAATACTCGGAGGCAGGATTGGTCCCTTACACCCCCTAGGTCGTCCCGTTGGACTTGACGTCATATGCCGAGCTGGCCGTCCTGCTGGTCAACAGAGCCGACGAGCTCAGGACCCTGGACACGCTGCGCGAGCTCCTCCGGGGGACCGGGCGCACCGAGGCGGCCGCCCGGGTCACGCGCCGCGACCTCGACGCCCTGCTGGAGCTCCGGGAGGAGCTGGCCGACGTCTTCGAGTCCGCCGCCGCCGGCGAGGAGGCCGACGTGGTGGAGCGGCTCAACGGCCTTCTCGTCCGCCATCCCGTCCATCCCCAGATCTCCGGCCACGACGGCCAGCCCTGGCACATGCACCTGACCGAGGGCGGGCGAGTGGCCGACGCCCTCGCCGTGGGCTCGGTCATGGGCCTGGCCAGCGTCGTCACCCGCCTAGGGGTCAACCGGCTCGGCATCTGCCAGGCCGCGGCGTGCCACAACGCCTACCTGGACACCTCTTCCAACCGGTCCAGGCGCTACTGCTCCGAGCGGTGCGCCAGCCGGTCCAACGTCGCCGCCTACCGCGCGCGCAAGCGCGGCGCCTGACCGGGACTGGGACGTCCGCGGATTCCGGCCCGAGGGCTCAGCCCCGGAGGCGGGGGAACCGGCGGAAGGGGCGGGGCCAGTAGCGCAGCACGACCCGCCCGACGATCTCCGTCGCCGGGACCGCGCCGAAGTCCCAGCTGTCCTGCCGGCCGGCGGCCTGCTGGTTGTCGCTCTCCAGCCACCAGCCGTCCTCGGTGAGCCGGAACGCCCGCTTGACGATCAAGCCGTGGGGCCTCCTGGCGACCACCACGTCACCGGGCCTGATCACGGCGCCGCGCCGTACCAGCAGCCAGTCTCCGGGCCGCAGCACGGGCAGCATCGAGTCGCCGACGACACTGACGGCGGTGAGCACATCCCCCTCCTCGCACGAGTTTCAGGACGAGTAAGGTCGGTACTTGGACAGTGCTGTTACCAGCATTCCTAAGGAAGGATTCCGATGCTCGCACGACTGCTGCGACCGAAGCACGAGGCGTCCGCCCACTGCGACCTGCCATGCGGGGTCTACGACCCGGCCCAGGCCCGCATCGAGGCCGAGTCGGTCAAGGCGATCATGAAGAAGTACGCCGACAGCGACGACCCGGTCTTCCGGACTCGCGCGCTGATCATCAAGGAACAACGGGCGGAGCTGGTCAAGCATCACCTGTGGGTGCTGTGGACCGACTACTTCAAGCCCCCGCACCTCGAGCAGTACCCGCAGCTGCACCAGCTCTTCTGGGACGCGACCAAGCTGGCGGGCGCGGCCGGCGGCAAGGGCACCGTTGACCCCGCCCAGGCGGACGAGCTGCTCGCCAAGATCGACGAGATCGCCAAGATCTTCTGGGAGACCAAGGCGGCCTGAGCCGTACGATCCATGGCCCCGCACGGTTCCCGAGACCGCGCGGGGCCAGATCGTTAAACACCGGCAGAGCTGCGGAGGGAATTTACTAGGAGTTACCCCCAAGATCACCACAAACGGCGCGTCCGAGCGGAGCAACCGGGGTCGAGTGGCGGTAGGTTGCAGACAGCGGCACTGAGCCGGCTCGAATGGGCGAGGAGGAACGTGACCGAGGAAACCGAGACGCCTGCGGTGGATCTGACCGGGATCCGTGACGCTGTGAGTGTCCGGCTGCCCGCCGTGAGCGCCTATCTCTCCGTGCTCCGTACGGCTACGGCCGGGCTCGCGGCACGGCTCGACTTCACCCTCGATCAGATCGAGGATCTCCGCATCGCGGTGGACGAAGCGTGCGCCATGCTGCTGCGCCACGCGGTGCCCGGAACCGACCTCCTGGCGGAGTTCGAGCTCACGGGGCAGGAGATGACGGTCCGCGTGGAGGTCAGCACGGTCGGCGTCAGCGCTCCCAAGCGAGACGACTTCGCGTGGATGGTGCTCACCGCCCTGGCCGACGACGTGGACGCCACCTCCGATCACCCGGACCACATGGCCATCGTGCTGCGTAAGCGCCGAGGCACAGCGAGGCCGGCGTGACGGAGAGGACTCGTGCCATGGCCTCCGGCGACTCGGCGGTTCCCGACCGCGTGCGGGCGCGCACGCTCTTCGGGGAGCTGTCGGAGCTGGCGGCAGACGACCCCAGGCGCCAGCGCATCCGCGACGAGCTCGTGGAGCTTCATCTGCCGCTGGTGGAATACCTCGCGCGCCGGTTCCGGAACCGCGGCGAGTGGCTCGACGATCTCACGCAGGTCGCCACGATCGGTCTGATCAAGTCGATCGACCGGTTCGACCTGGCGCGCGGCGTGGAGTTCTCGACGTACGCCACGCCGACCATCGTCGGCGAGATCAAGCGTCACTTCCGGGACAAGGGGTGGGCGGTCCGGGTGCCGCGCCGCCTGCAGGAGCTCAAGCTCTCGCTGACCAAGGCGATCAGCGAGCTGTCACAGCGGGAGAGCCGCGCCCCCACGGTCGCCGAGCTCGCCGCGCACCTGCAGATGACCGAGGAAGAGGTGCTCGAGGGCCTGGAGTCGGCGAACGCCTACTCGACGGTCTCTCTCGACGCCCCGGACTCGGGCGACGACGACGCGCCCGCCGTGTCTGACTCGCTGGGCATCGTGGACGAGTCCCTCGAAGGCGTCGAGTATCGGGAGTCGCTCAAACCGCTGCTGGAGCGGCTGCCTCCGCGCGAGAAGCGGATCCTGCTGCTGCGCTTCTTCGGAAACATGACGCAGTCGCAGATCGCGACCGAGCTGGGCATCTCGCAGATGCACGTCTCCCGGCTGCTCGCGCGGACGCTGGCCCAGCTCCGCGAGGGCCTGACCGCCGAGGACTGATGCCCCGACCGGCAAGGTCTGCCCGGAGATCCGGTCGCCTGGCCGGGCAGGCCCGACCGAAACCTGCGAGCCCGGAACCTGCTGGTCCGGAGACCGGCTGAGCAGTCAGGACCCTGCTAGCCCGGAACCCCCCTAGTCCGGAGATCCTGGGGAGCCTCCTCCGGAGCCGTCCTCGCCCATCAGCGCATGCGTGGACTGAGGGGCGAGGAGCGTCACGAGCACGATCACGGCCGCCACGACGAGAGGCACGCCGAAGGCGTACTGCCGGGACCCGATCAGTGAGATCGCGACCGGCAGGATGAAGATCTGCGTCACCACGCCGGGCCCCCTGCTCCAGCGGAGGGCCTGCCACACTCCCCACGCGACCCAGCCGATCCCGGCGCCGGCCAGCATGCCGAACGCCGCCACGGCCAGGGCGCTGGACATGTCCGAGGGCTTGCCGATCAGGGTTTCGACGGCGACGTAACCCCCCAGGACCAAGCCGAGGAGGCCCTCGGCTGCCAGGACGGCCGCCGCGACGGCCAGGGTGGCGGGACGGCGGGCAGGACTGCTGATCACATCGCCCAACCCTACCCGTGCCGGTCGGCGGCCCCTTCCGAAGGCGTCGTCGGCCATCGTGGTAAAGCGTCGTTTAACCTTGTCGTTTAACCTTCAAGACATGCGGGCTCTTCTCCTCGTCAATCCGAAGGCGACGTCGACGCACCAGCGCACACGGGATGTGCTGATCCGGGCGCTCGGTGCGGCCGTGGACCTCTCGGTCGAGGAGACCGCCTACCGCGGGCACGCGGGGGTCCTGGCCGGCACGGCTCACGCGAAGGGTTTCGAGGCGGTGGCCGTTCTCGGCGGCGACGGCACGATCAACGAGACCGTCAACGGGCTGCTGGAGGGGCAGCCGGACGAGCGCGCCGCCGAACGGCCGGCGCTGATCGTCATCCCGGGCGGCAGCGCCAACGTCTTCGCACGCGCGCTCGGCCTGCCGAACAACCCGGTCGAGGCGACCGGCGCGGTCCTGGAGGCCCTGCGCGACGAGCGAAGGAAAACCATCGGGCTTGGCCAGGCGATCTGGCACGATGAGGTTTCAGGCCCGGATCCCGGGGCAGATGCGGGCCCAGACCACCACAGGTCCCGATATTTCACATTCTGTGCTGGCTTGGGATACGACGCCGAGGTCGTCCGGGCCGTGGAGGGGATGCGAAGCGCCGGACTGCGGGCGCTGCCGTCCCTCTATGTCAACACGGCGGTCAGGCATTTCTTCGCAACCGACCGCCGCCGCCCCGCCATGCGGTTGAGGCGCCCGAACCAGCCCGACGTGGAGGGCATCTTCATGGCGATCGTGTCCAACACGTCGCCGTGGACCTACGCCGGATCACGTCCAATCAACCCGACGCCGTGGGCGAGCTTCGAGACGGGTCTCGATCTTCTCGGCCTCCGGAAGATGGGCCTGCCGACCTTCCTCGGGCTCGCCAGGCAGATCGTCGCGGAGCGCCGGGGATTGCCGACAGGTAAACACCTGGTCCAGCTTCATGACGAGGCCGAGTTCACCTTCCTCGCGTCCCGGCCGGTCGCCTTCCAGCTCGATGGCGATTACCTGGGCGAGCACGAATGGGTGGTATTCCGTTCTATCCCGGATGCGTTACAAGTCTTGGTCTAGCTCGTTACATCTAGTCATAGTGTGACGTATCCGACAGCCATGGGGGGCAAAACCTTGTCCCAAACCTCTTGTGTGGTGTTGGCATGGCTGAAAAGCTGAAGTACGACGTCGGAACGTAGGACCTTTACGGAGGCTACAGCTTCCGGAAAGCGCCCCGGCGATCATGTGGACAAGCCCGGCCCGAACCATAGCACCGGGCAAGTCCACGCATTAGCTAGTGAAAGAGTTCACAAAGTTGTCGGCTGAGGAGCCGCGGAGGCTCCACTTTACGAAGGAGTGGAACGCATGGACTGGCGCCACCGCGCTGCCTGCCGTGACGTGGACCCCGAGTTGTTCTTCCCGATCGGGAACACCGGTCCCGCGCTCATGCAGATCGAAGAGGCCAAGCAGGTCTGCCAGCAGTGCTCGGTCACCGAGTCCTGCCTGAAGTGGGCCCTTGAGTCCGGTCAGGACGCCGGCGTCTGGGGTGGACTCAGCGAGGACGAGCGCCGCGCCCTCAAGCGGCGTACGGCCCGCGCCCGCGCCCGAGCGGGCGTCTGAACTACAGAAACCCGACACTCCGGAAGCCCTAACACTCCGGAAAGCCCTGACACTCCAGGAGCCCCGACGACCAACGCGGGTTCGGTGAATGCCATCAGTGCCGGCATTCACCGCGGTCAGGCCGGTTCACCCGGTAGGTCCGCCTCGCCACGTCAGGCCGCCTCGCCGTGTCGGACGGTTCGCCCCATTAAGGCCGGTTCTTCACTGACACCGAGCTGAAAACCCATTGCAACGCGAACAACACCGCTTACCACTTACCCCGTCCAGGGGATATCACCTTCACCCTGCTTGCACCGGAATGCTCAAAATGACTTCGGTGCCGCCGCCCTGCCTCCGCTCGATGGCCAGACGGCCTGACAGCTCGCCGACGACCAGCGTTCGGACGATCTGCAGCCCCAGGCTCGCGGTCGACTCCAGGTCGAAGTCGGTGGGCAGCCCCTTACCGTCGTCCGCCACCACCACCTCCAACCGGTCGAGGTCACGCGACACGAGGACCTGAACGTTGCCGGACTTGTGCGAGAAGCCGTGCTCAACGGCATTCTGCAACAGCTCGGTGAGGACCATCGCGATCGGGGTGGCCACAGCGGCCGGCAGCACCCCGAAGCTGCCGATGCGCTTGGGCAGGACCTGTGCGACGGAGACCTCCGCCGTCATGGCGATGACCCGGTCCGCGATATCGTCGAACTCCACCATCTCCTCGGGCATCTGCGCGAGGATCTCGTGCACGATCGCGATCGAGCCGACCCGCCGGACGGCCTCGCTGAGCGCCTCCTGCCCCTCCGGGTTGTTGAGCCTGCGCGCCTGCAGCCGGAGCAGGGCCGCGACCGTCTGCAGGTTGTTCTTCACGCGGTGGTGGATCTCGCGGATCGTCGCGTCCTTGGTCAGCAGCTCCCGCTCGCGGCGGCGCAGCTCGGTCACGTCGCGCACGAGCACCAGGGCGCCGATCCTGCCGCCGCCGACGATCAGCGGGATCGCCCTGAGCTGCACCACGGTGCCGCCCTTTTCCACTTCGGTCTCCCGAGGGGCCCGTCCGCTGGCGACGAGCATCAGGTCCTCGTTGATGGGCTCGTCCGAATAGCAGAGGTCGGCGGTGGTCTTGCCGAGGTCGCCCCCCACCAGGTCGGCGTGCAGGCCGAGGCGGCGGTAGGCCGACAGTGCGTTAGGGGAGGCATAGGTCACCCGGCCCACCCGGTCGAGCCGGAGGAGCCCGTCGCCCACCCGGGGCGAGCGGACCAGGATCGGCTCCTCCTCCGGGAAGGGGAACCGCCCCTCGGCGACCATCTGGGCCAGGTCGGAGGCGCTCTGCAGGTAGGTCAGCTCCAGCCGGGACGGCGTCCGCGCCGACGACAGGTTGGTCGAGCGCTGGATGACCCCGAGGAACCGGCCGGACAGGCCCCGCCGTACCGGGATGGTCTCCTCGCGGACGGGCACGCCGCTGGACCAGTCCGGGTCGCCCTCGCGGCAGATCCGGTGCTCGTTCCACGCGATGTCGATGAGGGGCCGCTCTCCCTTGGCGACGACCATGCCGACGACGTCGTCGTGATACACCGTGGGGCCCGTGGTCGGCCGCATCTGGGCCACCGCCACCCACCCCTCGCCGTCCTGGTGCGGGATCCAGAGGATCAGGTCGGCGAAGGACAGGTCGGCGAGCAACTGCCAGTCGGAGACCAGGGAGTGGATCCAGTCCAGGTCAGCGGAGTCGAGCGCGGTGTGACGGGTCACCAGGTCGCTGAGAGTCGGCACGTGTGAATGATGCGTCGGGATGCCTCCCGAAAGCGAATCGACCTCCCCCACCTGGCAAGATGCACTCCATGACAGGGCCGATCGACAGATTGCGCACGGCTGCCGCCGAACGGGAGGCCGCCGGGCTGCGGCGCGCCCTGCGCCCCCGCACCCCCGACCACGACGGCCTTCTCGACCTGGCTTCCAACGACTACCTGGGCCTTTCCCGCGACGAGCGGCTGGTCGAGGCCGCCGTCCGGGCCACCCGGGAGTGGGGCACGGGCTCGACCGGGTCGCGGCTCGTCACGGGGACCACCCTGCTCCACGCGGAGCTGGAGGACCGGCTGGCCGCCTTCACCGGGGCCGCCCGGGCGCTGGTGTTCTCCTCCGGCTATCTGGCCAACCTGGCCGCGGTCGCGGCGCTCGCCCGTGGCGGCCTGGTGGTCTCCGACGCCGGCAACCACGCCTCGATCGTGGACGCCTGCCGCCTGTCGCGGGCGCGCGTCGCGGTGACGCCGCACGGCGACGTCGAGGCGGTGGCCAAGATCCTGGCCGAGCGCGCCGAGGATCACGCGGTCGTCGTGACCGACGCCGTGTTCTCCGTGGACGGCGACCTCGCGCCGCTCCGGGAACTCCACGCGGCAGCCGTACGGCACGGCGCCCTTCTGGTGGTGGACGAGGCGCACGCGCTGGGCGTCGTCGGCGAGCGGGGCAGGGGCGCGGTGCACGCCGCCGGGCTCGCGGGGGATTCTGGCGTTGTGAGAACCGTCACGCTCTCCAAGTCGCTGGGGTCGCAGGGCGGTGCGGTGCTGGGCGCCTCCGAGGTGATCGAGACGCTGATCGACACAGGCCGCTCGTTCATCTTCGACACCGGGCTCGCCCCCGGCTGCGCCGGAGCGGCCCTGGCGGCGCTCGAAATCCTGGAAAGCACTCCTGACCTGCCCGGGCGGGCTCGGGCGCGGGCGCACGAGCTCGCCGCGACGGCACGGGAGCTGGGCCTGGAGTCGGGCGATCCGGCGGCGGCCGTGGTGCCGGTCGTCCTCGGCCCCCCACAGCTCGCGGTGGTGGCCGCGGCCCTGTGTGCGGACCACGGCGTCCGCGTGGGATGCTTCCGCCCACCATCGGTGCCCCATGGCCGGTCTTGTCTCAGGTTGACCGCTCGGGCCAATCTGGGGTCCGATGATCTCGCGGTGGTCAGGGGCGCGCTCACCGCTGTGGCCGAGGTGAAGGTGGACATGTGACGGAGCGCAGCGAGGACTCCCCCAGGGTTCCCAAGTACTACGACGTGAAGCGGAACCTGCTGGAGCTCACCAAGTCCCTGTCTCCGGGGAGCGCTCTCCCTCCGGAGCGGACGCTCGCCGTGCGTTTCGAGACCTCCCGCACGACCGTGCGACAGGCGCTCTCCGAACTGGTGGTCGAGGGCAGGCTGCTGCGGATCCAGGGCAAGGGCACGTTCGTGGCCCAGCCCAAGGTCGCCCAGGTGCTCCAGCTCACGTCGTACACCGGTGACCTGCGCACCGTCGGCCTCGAACCCGACACGAAGATCCTCGACATCAGCTACATCACCGCCGACGAGGCCCTCGGGCGGCGGCTCGCGATCAACCCCGGCGGGCGGGTCCTGCGCATCCACCGCCTCCGCCTGGCCAACGGCGAGCCGATGTCGATCGACACCACCCACCTGTCCGCCCGCCGGTTCCCCCGGCTCCGGCGCGAACTCGAAGGGCACTCCTCGCTGTACGAGACGCTGCACAACGCCTACAACGTGCGGCTGACCGACGCCGAGGAGGTCATAGAGACCGTGCTGGCCACGCCGTACGACGCGCAGGTCCTCGGGGTGGACGTCGGCCTCCCCATGCTGCTGCTCACCCGCCACGCCTTCGACGCCGACGGCAACCCCGTCGAGTACGCCCAGTCGCTTTACCGCGGCGACCGCTACAAGTTCGTCACCCGCCTCAGAAGGCCCTAGCCGTACTGTCTCTACGGCTCCCGCCGGGCCGGCGCCTCCCGCCGCCGCCCGACATCGTCGTACGAGGCGCTCCTCCTGCCCCCGGCCACCGCCGTCACGGCCTACGCTGCGGTGGATGAGCATTCTCGTTGTCACGGGGACGGACACCGGCGTCGGGAAGACCGTCGTCACGGCCGCGATAGCCGCACTTGCCAGGGAGCGGGGCGCGACGGTCGCGGTGGTCAAGCCGGCGCAGACGGGAGTGGCCCCCGGGGAGCCGGGCGATCTGGACGACGTGATCAGGCTCTCGGGCGTGACGACGACGTTCGAGCTGGCCCGCTACCCCGACCCGCTGTCCCCTGCCGCCGCGGCCCGCGTGTCGGGCCTCCCCACGCTGTCGCTCGCCTCGGCGGCCGCCCGCATCCGGGAGCTCGCCGAGTCACACCGGCTGGTGATCGTGGAGGGGGCCGGAGGGCTGCTCGTCCGCTTCGACGAGGACGGGGGCACGCTGGCGGATCTGGCGAGATCCCTGCAGGCGCCGGTCGTCGTCGTGGCCCGGGCCGGGCTGGGCACGCTGAACCACACCGCGCTGACGCTGGAGGCGATGGCGGGCAGAGGGCTCGACCTCGCCGGAGTAGTGATCGGCTCGTGGCCCGCCGAGCCCGGACTCGCCGACCGGTGCAACGTCGCCGACCTTGAGATGCTGGCCGCCCGGCCGCTCGCCGGCGCGCTTCCCGAGGGAGCCGGCTCCCTTGACCAGGCGGTTTTCGCCCGCGTGGCCCGGGCCGGACTCGCCCCGGCGCTCGGGGGGGTGTTCAATCCCGCCGGATTCCGCTCGACCCTTAAGCTTTCCCCGTGACCGAGACCCCACAGTGGACCCCGCAGTGGCCTGAAGACACGAGCGCTCCCCAGGCGCCGGCGAGCAGCGGAGCGGAGCGCGGCCAGGTGAACGCAGACATCATCGAGATCGCCCGCGTCCAGGTGCTGGAGGAGGGCAGGGGCCTCGACGCGGCTCAGGCGCTGGAGTGTCTGCGGCTGCCGGACGAGCGCCTGCCCGAGTTGCTCGCCCTGGCCCACGAAGTCCGGATGAAGTGGTGCGGCCCCGAGGTGGAGGTCGAGGGGATCGTCTCCCTCAAGACCGGCGGCTGCCCGGAGGACTGCCACTTCTGCTCCCAGTCGGGCCAGTTCTCCTCCCCGGTCCGCGCGGCCTGGCTGGACATCCCGTCGCTGGTCCAGGCGGCGGTCGAGACGGCGCGCACGGGGGCGACCGAGTTCTGCATCGTCGCGGCCGTGCGCGGCCCCGACCAGCGCCTCATGGACCAGGTGCGCGACGGCGTGAAGGCGATCCGCGAGGCCGTCGACATCAACATCGCCTGCTCGCTCGGCATGCTGACGCAGGCGCAGGTCGACGAGCTCGCCGAGATGGGCGTCCACCGCTACAACCACAACCTGGAGACGGCCCGGTCGCACTTCTCCCACGTGGTGACCACCCACACGTGGGAGGAACGGTGGGACACCTGTCTCATGGTCCGCGAGGCCGGCATGGAGCTGTGCTGCGGCGGCATCGTCGGAATGGGCGAGACGCTGGAGCAGCGGGCCGAGTTCGCCGCGCAGCTCGGGGAGCTGGAGCCCGACGAGGTGCCGCTCAACTTCCTCAACCCGCGCCCCGGCACGCCGTTCGCCGACCATCCGCTGCTGGAGGGCGCCGAGGCGCTGAGGACGATCGCGACGTTCCGTCTCGCCCTGCCGCGCACGATCCTGCGGTACGCGGGCGGGCGCGAGCTGACGCTCGGCGACCTCGGCACCCGCGACGGCATGCTCGGCGGCATCAACGCGATCATCGTGGGCAACTACCTGACCACACTCGGCCGGGCACCCGAGCAGGACCTGGGACTTCTGGTCGACCTGAAAATGCCGATCAAGGCGCTGTCCCAGACCCTGTAAGGGGTGTTACAGAGGGCGTTTCGGGGCAGGGTCTGCCAGATCAGCAGGCCCCTGTCCGGCTAAGTGACTGACTGGTAGGTTCACGGCATGGAGTCCCCCAAGCACGCAGGCGACATAGCGGTCGCCGTATCCCAGGCCTACGGCGTGGACACGATGTTCACGCTCTCCGGCGGGCACGTCTTCCCCCTGTACGACGGGGCGGTCCATGAGAACATGCGCATCCTGGACGTACGCCACGAGCAGAGCGCGGTCTTCGCGGCCGAGGCGACGGCCCGGCTGACCCGCCAACCGGGGCTGGCGGTGCTGACCGCCGGTCCCGGCATCACCAACGGCGTCTCGGGCGTCGCGACGGCGCACTTCAACGGCTCGCCCGTCGTCGTGCTCGGCGGCCGGGCGCCCCGGTCCCGCTGGGGCTCGGGGGCGCTCCAGGAGATGGACCACCCGCCGCTGTTCGAGCCGATCACCAAGCTCGCCTTCACCGGCTCGGGAGCCGACTCCATCGGCCAGGACGTCGAGATGGCCTTCCGTACGGCTCTCGCCCCGCACCGCGGGCCGGTCTTCCTCGACTTCTACATGGACGACCTGTTCTCGCCCTCGGGCGAGCACGACACGGAGACCCTGACCCCGTCGCCGCTGGAGCCCGACCCCGAGGCGCTGGCCACGATCGCCCGGCTGATCGCCGAGGCCGAGCGGCCGGTGCTGGTGCTCGGCTCCGACGTGTGGATGGACCGCGCCGAGGAGGCCGCGCGGGACTTCGCCGAGGAATACCGCCTGCCGGTCATCCCCAACGGCCAGGGCCGCGGCATCCTCCCCGCCGGTCACGAGCTGCTCGTCACCCGGGCCCGCGGCATGGCCTTCGGCCAGGCCGACCTCGTCATCGTCGTCGGCACGCCGCTCGACTTCCGGCTGGGCTACGGCTGGTTCGGGGGCAAGGACGGCGCGCCGCTCGCGAAGGTCGTGCACATCGCGGACGCCCCCTCCCAGCTCGCGACGCACACCGGCCTCGCCGGGGCCGCGGCCGGCGACCTTTCGGTCCTGTTCTGGGGCCTCGGCGCGGCCTGTGGCACCGGCGGCGTGAACCCGAAGGCGTACGCGCCGTGGGTGACGGCCCTCGCGGAGGCGGCCGCCGCCGCGACCGCCGGCGACGCCCCGCTGCTGGAGTCCGACTCCGACCCCATCCACCCCATGCGGATCTACGGCGAGCTGGGCAAGCTGCTGGCCGACGACGCGGTGGTCATCGGCGACGGCGGCGACTTCGTGTCCTACGCCGGGAAGTACGTCGAGCCGCGCAGGCCGGGCAACTGGCTCGACCCGGGCCCGTACGGCTGCCTCGGCACCGGCCTGGGCTACTCCATCGCGGCGCGGCTGGCCCGGCCCTCGTCCCAGGTCGTGCTGCTGCTCGGCGACGGGGCCGCCGGGTTCTCGCTGATGGACGTGGACACCCTCGTCAGGCACAAGCTGCCCGTGGTCATGATCTGCGGCAACAACGGCATGTGGGGCCTGGAGAAGCACCCGATGCAGATGCTGTACGGCTACGACGTGGCCGCCGACCTCCAGCCGCAGTGCCGCTACGACCAGGTCGTGACCGCGCTCGGCGGTGGCGGCGAGCTCGTGACCTCCCCGGCCGAGATCGGCCCCGCGCTGCGCCGGGCGTTCGACTCGGGCGTGCCGTACCTCGTGAACATCGCCACCGACCCGGAGATCGCCTACCCCCGGAACACCACCGGCGTGTGACGGCGGGCGCCCTGCCCCCTGGCTCAGGGGGTGGGGCTCACCGACGGGCTCGGCGTAGGGCTGGGGCTCGGAGACGAGCACGGCTTCCTGAGTACGAAGATCCTGACGACGGACTTCTCGGCCGCGAGCGCTCCCGAAGCAGGGGATTGGCCGGTCACCGGGCTCCGGCAATCTCCGTCGCCGGAGTATTTGACGGTGGCCCTGAAACCGGCCTTCTGCAGCTTGGCCGTCGCCGCGCCCTCGCTGAGCCCCCTCACCAGCGGAACCCTCAGCATGTTCGCGGTATCGCTCGGCGAAGGACTCGGCGATGGGGAGTCACTGGGGGTAGGACTCGGCGACGGTGTTCTCGTCGGAGTCGGGGTCGGGGTGTGCGGAACGGAGGTCCTCGTGCGGGTGGGCGTCACACTCGGCCGCGGAGGGGTCTTGGACGGCGAGTGGGCCGGAGCGCTGGGGGATTCGACGGTCAAGGGCGGCGTGCTCGGCTCGCCGACATTGCCGGAGCCGGCGGAGGCCAGGTTGACGCCGAGCGCCGCCAGGCCGACGACGACCACACAACCGGCGACCCCGGCCACGATCGGCCCCGTGCGCTTCTTCCTCTGTGCGGCGGCCCCGTGGCGGGACGACCGCGATCCGGGCTGCGGCGCCTCGACGGTCGCGGGCGGTACGGCGGGGCCGCCGCTCCAGGTGTCCCTCGTGACCCGGTAGGTCGGCGCCTCGCCCGTGAAGGCCGGGTCGGCGTAGGGGCGGTCAGGGTAGGCGGGCTCCGACTGGGTCGAGGCGGAGCCAAGGCCAAGGGCGGCCGCCATGCCCTGCTGGCCGTAGCCGCCCGTCGCGGGAGCCGTACCGGGATCGAACGTCGCTCCCAGGGCGACCGACTGCCGGGCGGCCTGGCTCATGGCGGCGGCGGACGGCCAGCGGCGGGCCGGGTCCTTCGACATCGCCCGCTCCACGACAGCGCGCACCGGGGGCGGCACGTCGGCCGGTAACGGCGGGGGCTCCTCGCGAATGTGCTTGAGCGCGATCGTCACCGGGGTGTCGCCGTCGAACGGCCTGCGCCCGGCCAGGCACTCGTAGGCCACGACGCCCAGGGCGTAGATGTCCACGGCGGGGGTGACCGGAGCGCCCTCGGCCTGCTCGGGGGCGCAGTACGCCGCGGTGCCTAGGACCATCCCGGCGTCGGTGAGGCGGCTGTTGGCGTCCGCGCGGGCGATGCCGAAGTCGGTGAGGACCAGCGTGCCGTCCGGGCGGACCAGGAGGTTGCCGGGCTTGATGTCGCGGTGGACGATCCCCCGGTCGTGGACCGCCTGCAGAGCCGCCGCGGCCTGCGCGATCAGCTCCATCGCGGGCTCGGGCCCGAGCCGTCCGAGCCGCATGAGAAGCCGGTCAAGGGGCTCGCCGTCGACGAACCTCATCACGAGGTAGGCGGTCGGCCCGTCGCCGGGGACGTCGGTGACGCCGTAGTCGTACACGTCGACCACGCCGGGGTGGTTGACCGTCGCCATCGCGCGGGCCTCGCCCTGGAACCTGACGGCGAAGCCGGGGTCGTCGAGGCGGCCGGGAAGCAGCACCTTGACCGCGACGGTGCGTGCGAGGACGGTGTCCTCACCCCGCCACACCTCGCCCATGCCCCCGGCGCCGAGCCGGGCGTCCAGCCGGTAGCGTCCAGCCAGGGTCGTCCCTTGGGCCACCATTTGTGCCCCATACCCCCTAAGTAACTTCAGCCCCGAAGGTGTCCAACCAAGCAGGCTCGGATCGCGGGAAGGTCACGACCTGATCACAGAAGCCTGAACGGACACGGCTCCCGCCCCCGGGGTCAGGCCAGAGCTTAGCGGTTACCCCGCCGTGCTGCCGTGCTCGGAGCAGCGGGCGGACCAGCTCCGGGGAGTCACCTGGACGACCATCCGGCGGCGGCACCGCGCGCAGTAGCGTGGCGGTTCCATCGCCCGGGCGGCCCGGCAGGTCGCGTGCTCACCCTCGGCGGCGGGCCTGCCGCAATGATCGCAGTAGAGGTCCACGATCCCCCAGCCTAGCCGGGGGTCCTGGACGCTGTCCCGCGGATCACTCCATGGCGGGCGCGGCCCGCCGAAGCCGGTCCGGGCGCGCAAGGAGGCAAAAGATCTAGGAGGTGCGACCTAATAAGCTGGCGCGCATGACACTTGCTCCAGGACTCCGCGCCGATGTCCTCATCATGGTCGAACGGGAGGACACCGCCATCCGGGTCGGCAGCGGCGACGTGCCCGTCCTGGGCACGCCGCGGTTGCTCTCCTTCGCCGAGGGGGCCACGGTCAAGGCGGTCCAGCAGCACCTGGGTCCCGGTCAGACCTCGGTGGGCACGAAGGTGGAGCTGGAGCATCTCGCGCCGAGCCCGGTCGGCATGCACGTCGAGATCACCGCCGAGCTGACCGAGGTGGACGGCAGGCGGCTGGTCTTCTCCATCAGGGCCGTCGACAAGACCGGCGTCCTCGTCTGCACCGGCAGGATCGAACGGATCGTCGTCGACCGCGAGAGGTTCCTCGCGCGGCTCTAACCTCCGCCGCATGATCACGTACGGCTGCCGCCCAGGTCGGCACCCTTGCTCGGGAACCTGTGCATGATCACGTACGGCTTTCGCGCAGGTCGGTACCTCCGTTGGGGAACCCGTGCATGATCACGCGGGGTGGGGGGCTACTCGATGACGGCGATCAGGTCGCCCTCCTGGATGACATCACCCTCGGCGACCTTGAGCTGGGCCACCACGCCGGAGTCCTCGGCCAGGACCGGGATCTCCATCTTCATCGACTCGAGGATGACGAGCGTGTCGCCCTCATCGACGGCGTCGCCCTCACTCACCACGACTTGCCAGACGTTCGCCACCATCTCGGCGCGTACCTCGGCCACCCGCAAACTCCCCTCAATCGACGAATCAAACTATCGGGCCTGCCTCATCCTGAAGACCAGTCCCATGTCGTAGTCCCCGCTCATGAATTCGGGGTTGTCCACTGAGTCGAATACGCAGCCAACTTTATGGGGATCCCCGCTCAGACCCCCGCCAGTTTCCAACTGAACCCGACGGGCGGATCTGTAGGGTCGTTACAAAAACGACCCCCTCGGCGTGCCGCTGGAGGGCTCTGGGTAAGACGTCTGCTACAAGCGTGTTACGAGGACGATCCGGTCGACGACGCGGGCCATGGCCTCCACGACCGCGGGGTCATACTCCGCGCCCCCGTCCAGGCGGAGCCGTTCGAGCGCGGCCGCCGCCCTGTCCCTGTCGGTGGAGCCGCCCACCAGATCGTCGTACGCGTTGGCGGCCTTGATGATCCTGCTGGCCGCCGGGGGCGAGTCGCCGACGGGGTCGCACTGCCGCTCGACGATCTCCGCCACGCCGTGGAGGACACCGGTCTTCCTGATCACCTCGGCCCCCAGCTCGGCGATGCGCCTCGCCTGCGCCGGGTCGGTCAGCACGGTGGCCCCGCCCGGGATCGGGTCGCGCAGCGAGAGCTGGCCGATGTCGTGCATGAGCGCCGCGTACTCCAGCTCCAGCAACTGGGGCTCGGACATCCCGAGCTCCCGGCCGATGGCGAGGGCGAGCTGGCTGACCCTCCGGGAGTGGCCGGGCTCGACGTATCCGCCGACCTCGGTGACCCGGCTCAGCGCGCGCACCGTCTGCAGGTAGGTCGCCCGGATCCCGGCGTACTTCCGGAACGCGACCTGCGTGACCAGCAGCGGCGCCGCGAACGCCGGCAACGCGGTCATGTCCATGCTGTGCGACGCGAGCGCGAGCAGCATCCCCGACGCGGCGACGGCCGCGCCGAGCGGCCCGCCCATCCGGATCTCGTCCCGTACGGCCACGCGGAAGGCGGTCCTGACCTGCTCGGCCCGCAGCATCGCCGCGATCACCACGTCGGCCGTCAGCATGACCGCGCTGAGGACCGCCATCACGCCCAGGGCGGGCCACCAGTCGCCCTGCAGGGCCACCCGGCGGAGCGGGTCCGCCAGCGGACGGTAGGCGAAGGCCAGCAGCGAGCCGGCCAGCAGCCTCCTGGCCATCGCGTCCAGGCGCGGGGGGCGGCCGACCGCCAGGTGTGGCAGCCCGCCCGCGATCATCCCCACCGACATGACCGCGACGACCTGCAACGCCGAGTGGTCCGCCGGGCGGCCGCCGACGTCGAGCAGGAGCGCGTAGCCCAGCGCGGCGGCCGTGGAGACCGGGGCGACCTCGCGGTTGCCGGGCATCGTCAGCCGGGCCAGCTCGCCCGCCGCGATCAGCACGCCGAACCCGATCGCCACCTGCGAGTCGGCCAGCCCGACGGCGGCCGTGTGGGAGATCCCCGCCACGGTGAGCATTCCGGCCGCGCAGATGAGCAGGAGCTGCCCGGAGTCGAGCCCGTGCGCCGGCCTCGCCGTCGCCATCCGCCGCTCCCTCACCGCTCCGACACCACCTGGATGGGCGTCGTGGGGTCGTCGTGGTCCTTGGCGGTGGTCTCGACGGCGTCGTCCGGCGGAGCCGGGACGGCCTCCGGCGGGTTCCAGCCGTCGCGGCTGAGCGCCTTGATGAACGTGCCGACCATGACGGGGTCGAACTGGGTGCCGGCGTTCTTGCGCAGCTCGGCCACGGCCACGTCGACGGACTTCGCCTTCCGGTAGGCCCGGTCCGACGTCATGGAGTCGAAGGCGTCGGCCACCGCGATGATCCGGGCGAACTCCGGGATCTCCGACCCGGCCAGCCCCATCGGATAGCCCTTGCCGTCGTGCCGCTCGTGATGGTGCATGATCCCGGCGAACGCCTCGTCGAGGAAGTCGATGCCCCGGACGATCTCCAGGCCGCGCATCGGGTGCAACTGAATCGCGGCGAACTCCTCCTCGGTGAGGTCGCCGTCCTTCTGCAGGACCTTGGTGGGCACGCCCAGCTTGCCGACGTCGTGCAGCATCCCGGCGTACCGGATCGCGCGGAGGCGCTCGGTCCCCATCCCGATCTCCTCAGCGATCATGGAGGAGGCGGCCGAGACGCGGGTGCAGTGGCCGCGGGTGTAGTAGTCCTTGGTCTCCACCGCCTGGCACAGGGCCGCGATCGTCGCGTCGTAGGACCGCTGCTCGGCGTGGTAGTGCCCCAGCGCCCAGCGGGCGACGAACAGCGGCAGCAGCACGAGCACGGTGGAGATCGACTGCACCGTGGCCCAGAGCCCGGCGATCAGCAGGCCGAAGGTGGCGTAGCCGACGATCGACCCCAGGAACTGGACGATGCCGCGCAGCGAGACCTGGTTCTTGCCGACCCCCGCGACCAGCAGGAGGATGATCGCGGTCAGCACGAAGTTGATCCCGACGAAGGCCGCCGTGGCCGCGCCGTACGGGACGATGATGCCCGGGAAGTCGGTGATCTTCGGGAGGCCGACGGTGCCCCCCGCCAGCGCGAAGGCCCATCCCGCGGCGTAGCCGCAGATCACGAACTGAGCGCCGTTGAACAGGCGCTTAACGACCGGCAGGCCGGGCCGTACGCTGACGACCGCCATGAGCCCCACGAGCGCCGCCCCGAGGGGGCCGACCAGGACGACGGCCGCCAGGGCGGCGGAGTAGCTCACCGACACGGCGGCCTGTGGCACGTTGAGCAGCGTCGGCACGGACTCGCACACCAGGAACAGCAGCGCGAGCACGATCAGGCTGGACCACTCGACCTGGTCGTACCACCTCGGCACGGTGACACTGCGCGCCAGCAGGAAGCCGGCGGTCCCGATCAGCGCGACGAAGTAGACCTTGGCAGGCCACGGCAGTTCCCGCAATGCGGCCTCCCCAGGTGAGAAGGCCTATGGACCCAGCATGCATTGAGAAGATCCACAGGCATTGGCCGACACGACTCAGGTCCAGGAGATCCCCGGACTTCCGGTGACCACGCCGGCCAGGATGATGACCGGAGTGAGCAGCGCCAGCGCGGCCAGCAATCGGACGATGGACTTCCCAAGCATGTGCCGCCTCCACATCGATTCGCCACTCAGGCTACAGAACCCCGCACGTCCGGTCAGGGATGTCGACGCTTCGCGGCCAAACCGTAATCAAGCCATCACGCTGCGTTGAATTATCCGGATTTATCTCTCCGGCGTGATCATGCATGGATTCCCGGCGGTCCCGGCCGGCCTGCGCCGACACCTATCGTGATCATGCACGGGTTCCCGCAGTCACATGCCGAGCTGCGCGAATACTCTTCGTGATCATGCATGGAGGATCCCGGCCAGATGCCAACGATTCGGGTATTTGGTCGTTGGAGGACGGCGACGGTTCCCTATCCGGGCGCCGCCCGAGTGAGCGAGCGGTCAGGACCGGTCGCGGGCCCATTCGACCGTGGCCTTGAGGCCCTGCGGGAGATCGTGCCTCGGGCGCCAGCCGAGCCCTTCGAGAGCGGGCGCGGGGTCGACCGCCATGGCGGGAAGGTCGCCGAGGCGCGGCGGCTCGGAGGCCGGCTCGTCCGGAGCACCGGCCGCGGCGGCGACCAGCGAGTGAAGCTCGCGGTCGGTGGTCTGCAGGCCGGTCCCGAGGTTGAACCGCCGGCCGTTGCCGTCCGGCCCGCAGGCGCGGGCGAAGCCGTCGACCACGTCCTCGACGAAGATGTAGTCCCTGGTCTGCGAGCCGTCGCCGTACAGGACCGTGGGCCTGCCGGACAGCAGGGCATCGGTGAAGATCGCGACGACGCCCGCCTCGCCCTCGGGCGACTGGCGCGGACCGTAGACGTTCGAGAGCACCAGCGTGGTGTATTCAAGCCCATAAAGCCCGCTATACGCGGACAAGTAGGTTTCGCCGCTGAGCTTCGAGGCGGCGTACGGCGAGCGGGGATCGGTGGGGGCGTCCCCCGGGACGGGGATGACGGCCGGCCGGCCGTACACGGCGACGGAGGAGGCGAAGACCACCTTGCGCGCCCCCGCCCGCCGGGCGGCCTCCAGCACGTTGACCGTGCCCTCGACGTTCAGCCTGGCGTCGTGGACCGGGTCGGCGACGCTCTTGCGGACGCTGATCTGCGCGGCCAGGTGGCAGACCACCTCCGGCCGCCACTCCTCGGCCAGCGACCCGAGCGCCGGGTCCCTGACGTCCATGACGTGCAGCGGAGCGTGGGGATTGCGGTTCCGCCCGGAGGAGAGATCGTCCACGACGGCGACCTCGTGCCCGTCGGCGATCAGCCGATCGACCAGGGTCGACCCGATGAACCCCGCTCCGCCAGTGACCAGTGCCCGCATGTCCCCGCCCTTCCAGAGATGTAGGGGCTGATCTTAATCGGCGAGCTGGATGCGGACCTCTTCGATACGGGTCATGACCTTGGCGCGCAGGTCCTCCGGGACCGGGTCGCATCCGCAGTGCTTGGCCACGAGCTGTTTGACGACCTTCTCCAGACCGTACTCTTCGAGGCAGGGGTGACACTCATCGAGGTGCTGCCTTATGTCCGCGCAACCGCTGTCGTCCAACTCGCCGTCGAGGTAGCTGTAGACGCGGTCAAGGACTTCGCTACATGGCGTGTCGTGGTGGTTCCCGCAGCTCATCGCTCCTCCTGGCCAAGCGACTCGTCGAGACCATTGAGACTTCCGCCGCGAGAGTCCGACCGCACGAGCCCGCGGTCGCGTGCGTAATCCTCGAGTAGCGTCCGCAGTTGCCGCCGGCCGCGGTGCAGGCGCGACATCACGGTCCCGATGGGGGTCCCCATGATGTCGGCGATCTCCTTGTAGGGGAAGCCCTCCACGTCGGCCAGGTACACGGCGATGCGGAACTCCTCGGGAAGCGCGGCCAGCGCGCTCTTCACATCGCTGTCGGGCAGGTGCTCCAGCGCCTCGATCTCGGCGGACTTGAGGCCGCTCGACGTGTGCGACTCCGCCCGCGCGAGCTGCCAGTCCTCGATCTCCTCGGTGCCGGCCTGCTTCGGCTCCCGCTGCTTCTTGCGGTAGCTGTTGATGAAGGTGTTGGTGAGAATGCGGTACAGCCAGGCCTTGAGGTTCGTCCCCTCCTGGAACTGGTGGAACGAGGCGAAGGCCTTGGCGAACGTCTCCTGAAGGAGGTCTTCCGCATCCGCTGGGTTACGGGTCATCCGGAGCGCGGCGGAGTAGAGCTGGTCGAGATACGGCATGACATCCCGCTCGAACCGCTCACTGCGCTGCTCCAGAGTCTCCTCGACTGTCTTGGAGACCGGACCCACCCCCTTCAGAACGCCGTACCCAGCCGAGAATACCGGCCCGAGGTAGGCGAGGTCGCCGGGGGCTTCCGGCAGCACCAACGTGTTCATGCTCATCTGCAACAGGGCGGGCGTAGAGTCTGTTCCCGGTGCGGTTTGAGGTGACGAACGCCCCGCTGCGGGGAAAAACCTACGTACCGGCTGGTAGCCCGGAAACCGACGTCCAGGAGCCGCTCGTGCTGCCTATTCCGGCCAACGAACTGAATGGCTCGGGCGCCCTCGGGCCCTACTGGACCTTTTATCACGCTGTGGTCGCCGAGCAACTGCGCCAGTGGCTCCCTGATCAGCCATCCCTCCTGCTGGACCTGTCCGGAGGCCGCGGCCGGTGGCCGGCCCAGGCGGCCCGCGCCGGGCACCGCGTGATCGAGGTGCTGGACTTCCGCAAATCGGCGGAACCGTGGCTGCGGGACGCCTCCGACCACATCCAGAAGGTTCGCGCCGACGACCTCGGGTTCCTGCCGGACGAGTCCGTCGACGCGGTCATCGCGGAGGAGCGCGTGCTCTCGGTCGAGATCATGACCGAGTCCGTCCTCGAGGACGTGTTCCGGGTGCTGAAGCCGGGCGGCCGGGTGCTGATGTGCGTCGACTCGCTCGTGCTCGGCATGGCCATCCTGGCCGAGCAGAACTACTGGGCCCACCTGTGCCAGACCGGCGAGGTCATGCTCATCCCCTGGCCCGACGGCAGCATCACCCGGTGCTTCACGAGCGGCCAGGTGCGCGAGCTGATCACGGGCGCGGGGCTCGAGGTCGAGTGGATCCGCCCCAGAACGGTCCTGTCCCCCTCGACTGTCGACCACGTGCTCGGCTCCGACAGCCGTTCACTCGCCTGGCTCGTCCGCACGGAGCTGGAGACCCAGCCGGACGACGACGACACCGTGGGCATCCATCTCGTCGCCAGCGCCAGGAAGCCCCGGTGAGGCCGTCGAGCCGTAAGGGCACGTGCCGGTATCACGCCGCTCAGCGGCGGCGCTCGATCTTGGACTGGCACTGCACGCAGCGGGCCGCCTCGGGGCGCGCCTCCAGCCTGCCCTCGGGGACCGGCCTGCCGCAGTCGACGCACCGCCCGTAGCCGCCGTCCTCGAGCCGCTTGAGCGCGGCCAGTACGGCGGTGCGCTGCCGGGAGGCGACGTCCAGTATGGCCTTTGTCCGGTCGGCGTCGCTCAGGTCGGCTCCGGCGTCGGCGGCGGACCTCTCCTGCAGGGCGACCGGATCCCCCTTCAGCACCCCGATGGATCGATCGAGCTCTTCGAGCATGCTTTCCAGGCGCATACGCGCGGTCGCGACGTCCACGAATCCGCACCTCCGGGAGTGGGGGGAGAACCCGCCGAGGAGCCCCGGTCTCCTCACAGGTCGGCGTTTTATTACGGTGTGGTGAACCGCTTTCCTCACCGGATGCCCATTTGGCGCCACGCTTACACCAACGGCTCCCTAGAAGAGCGCGCTGGTGTCCCCACCTACGGGCTCGATGGGATCGACCAGCTCGGGACCGTTGTTGCGCACGTCGTTCACCGACGTGGACACCGGATAGGCCGCGAGCCTGTCGGGGCCGGCGGGCACCAGAAGCTCTCTCGCGTCCGTCACCCGGGGATCGAGCCACTCCGCCCAGCGGTCCCGCTCGACCATCATCGGCATCCGATCGTGGATGTGCCCCAGCTTGTCCTCGGCCGTCGTCGTGATGACCGTACACGTGCACAGCCATTTGAGCGGATCGTCGTCGGCCCGGGCCGGGTCCTTCCAGAACTCGTACAGCCCCGCCATCGCGAGCACGCCGCCGTCCCCGGGATGGATGAAGTAGGGCTGCTTCTTCTTCCCCTCCACCGGCATCCACTCGAAGTAGCCGTCGGCCGGAAGCAGGCACCGCCTCGACGCCAGCGCCCTGCGGTACGCGGGCTTCTCCGCCACAGTCTCGACCCGCGCGTTGATGAGCCTCGACCCGATTGAGGGATCCTTCGCCCAACTCGGCACCAGTCCCCACCTCACCACGCGGATCTGCCTGATCGGCCGGTCCGTACGGCTCTCGCCCTCCACCTTGGGGACGCGGCTCATCACCGCGTAGACCTCCTTGGTGGGCGCGACGTTGTAGTCCGGGCGGAGGTCGGTGTCCGGGACGCCGTCCAGCTCGACCTCGAACTCCTCCATCAGCTCATGTTTCTTCCGCGCCGACGCGTACCTCCCGCACATGCCCCTTAGATTGCCATCCCCTTACGACAATTACGCGCGACCGCACGGTCCCGTGCCGAACCCACGAGCGGCCCGCGCGGCTTCGGAAGGCACGACGATAAGCTTCTGGGCATGGCCTCTTCGCAGCCCGCGTCCGGCGACGCCGAGCACCTCGACGAGCACCTCGACGAGCACGGCGCCCCGAGGGGCGGCGGCCCGGCGAAAGGCGCCACCGTTTCGAGCGCCGGGGAGCATTGGGCCGCCCCGACCGTGACCGAGCCGGTTCACGCGACCGTCCGCCTGCCCGGGTCGAAGTCGGTGACCAACCGGGTGCTTCTCCTGGCCGCGCTGGCCGACTCCCCCGGCACCGTACGGCGCGCGCTCCGCAGCAGGGACGCCGACCTGATGGTGACGGCGCTGCGGTCCCTGGGCGCCGAGATGACCCCGTCGAACGAGAGCACGTCGAGCGTGGACTGGGCGATCACTCCCCAGCCCGTCACGGGCGGTGTGTCGATCGACGTCGGCCTGGCCGGCACGGTCATGCGGTTCGTCCCGGCGGTGGCCGCGCTCGCCGACGGCCCGGTTTTCTTCGACGGCGACCCGCACGCCCGCAAGCGGCCGATGGGCCCGATCCTCGGCGCGCTCCGCTCGCTCGGCGCGTCGATCGACAACGACGCGCTGCCGTTCACGATCCGCGGACCAGTGGCGGGCGGCGAGGTCGTCCTGGACGCCTCGATCTCCTCGCAGATGGTGTCGGGCCTCCTCCTCACCGGCGCCCGTTTCGAGAAGGGCCTGACCGTACGGCACAGCGGCCCGCCGGTGCCATCGATGCCGCACATCGCGATGACGATTCACCTGCTCCGCCAGGCCGGCGTCGAGGTGGACGACTCCGAGGCGGACGTGTGGCGCGTCGAACCCGGACCGATCCGAGCGAGGGACGTCACGGTCGAGCCCGATCTGTCCAACGCGGCCCCCTTCCTGGCCGCCGCGCTGGTCACCGGCGGCACCGTGGTCATCCCGGACTGGCCGGAGGAGACCACACAGGGCGGCGACCAGCTCCGGCACCTGCTCGCGGAGATGGGCGCCACGGTGACGCGCCTCCCCCACGGGCTCCAGGTGACGGGCACCGGCCGCGTGGGCGGCATCGACGCGGACCTGCACGAGGTCAGCGAGCTCACCCCGACCATCGCCGCGCTGGCCGCGCTGGCGGACGGCCCGACCCGGATCAGGGGCGTCGCCCACATCCGCGGGCACGAGACCGACCGCCTCGCCGCGCTGGCCACGGAGATCAACCGGCTGGGCGGCGACGCCCGCGAGACGGCCGACGGCCTGGAGATCCACCCGAGGCCGCTGTCGGGCGGGGTGTTCCGCTCCTACGACGACCACCGGATGGCCACGGCGGGCGCGGTGATCGGCCTGGTCGTGCCCGGCGTCGAGGTGGAGAACATCGCCACCACCGCGAAGACCCTCCCCGAGTTCGCCGGCATGTGGACCGCCATGCTGGGCAGCGCACGGTGATGGACGGCGGCACGGCGGTGACTACGAGGGCTCAGGCGTACGCCGTCCCCCTGGTCGAGGCCGATGCCCGCGCGAGACGATCGGGGCGGGGGCGCTGAGAAAGCGGCAGTACGACGAGGACGACGTCAGGGTCAGACCGGGAAAGGGGTCCCGGCCCCGGACGCGGATCCGTCCTGCCCACGAACAAGCCGTCGAGGGGTTCGTCGTGGCCGTCGACCGCGGCCGCTACACCTGCCTGGTCGGCGACGGCATCCCCCAACCCCGTGACCACGGAACCGGAGACCACGAGGCCGGTCGGTCCGGGCCCGGCGAGCGAGTGATCGACGAGCGCGGGCCGCATGACGGGGAGGCCGCCGGCGGCCGCCGGGCGCGAGGGGCGCGTCGCGGGAAGAAGGGCAAGCCCACCCTGGTCGTCGCGATGAAGGCCCGGGAGCTCGGCCGCAAGGGCATCGTGGTCGGCGACAGGGTGGCCCTGGTGGGCGACGTGACCGGACAGCCGGACACGCTGGCGCGGATCGTGCGCGTGGAGGAGCGCAGCTCCATGCTGCGCCGCAGCGCCGACGACACCGACGACATCGAACGGCCGATCGTCGCCAACGCCGACCAGCTCGTCATCGTCACCGCGCTCGCCGACCCTCCGCCGCGCCCTCGGATGATCGACCGGATGCTGGTCGCCGCGTTCGACGCGGACATCGACCCGCTTCTCTGCCTCACGAAGGCCGACCTCGCACCGGCCGGCGACCTGGTGGCCCTCTACGAGCCGCTCGGCGTGCCGTACCTCGTGGTGCAGAAGGGCGGATCCCTCGACGAGCTGCGGGAGAGACTGACGGACCGGATGAGCGTCCTCGTCGGCCACTCCGGTGTTGGGAAGTCGACGCTGGTCAACGACCTCGTGCCGCACGCGGACCGGGCCGTGTCGCATGTGAACGCGGTGACCGGCAGGGGCAGGCACACCTCCACGTCGGCCGTCGCGCTGGAGCTTCCCGAGGGCGGCTGGATCATCGACACGCCCGGAGTACGGAGCTTCGGGCTGGCGCATGTGTCCGTCGAGACCGTGCTGGCGGCCTTCCCCGACCTGAACGAGGCCACGGTCGACTGTCCGAAGGGCTGCACCCATCTGGGCGAGGAGTGCGCCCTGAACCGTTTCGTCGCGGAGGGCCACGCCGAGCCCGCGCGGCTGGAGTCGCTCAGGCGCCTGCTGGCCAGCCGCGAGGGATCGGACGACGACTGACCGGCCCGGCGACTCCCCCGATCAGCGGTTGGGGCGAAGGGTCCAGGAGACGGTCATCTCCGAGACGACGACCCCCTCGGAGTTGCGGATGTCGATCGCCACGTCGAACTCGGGCCGCTTGCCCTCGTCCAACTGGGCGACGACCGCGGCGCGATCGGCCCGCAGGGTCGCCGAAGCGGTCACCTCGCCCTTGGCCAGCTTCAGATAGCGAATCTGGGCGACCGTGGCCAGCGGGACGGCCCGGGAGAGCTGGTCGCCGAACGCGGACAGCATGGCCGCCCCCGACGCCGACTCCGCGAGGGAGAACAGGGCCCCGGCGTGCGGGCCGCCCACGTGGTTGTGCAGATCGGCACGGTCCGGCATGCGGGCGACAGCCGTACCGGAGCCGACCGAGTCGAACGAGATCCCGAGCAGCCGCGCGAACGGCACGCTGTCGAGCATGAAGGCGGCGATGTCCATGGCCGGATGTTACCGACAAGTACGCTTTGGAGCGATCCGGGGCCTGATGCAAGCGGGCTCCGGCACGATAACTTGGGGCCTGTGGTGGGATATAGCGACGATCTGCGTCTCGCGCACGTGATGGCGGACGCCGCCGATGACATCACGATGCGCCGTTTCAAAGCCGTGGACCTGAAGGTCGACACCAAGCCCGACCTCACGCCGGTCAGCGACGCCGACCGGGCCGTCGAGGAGGCCATCCGCGGCACGCTGCGCCGGGCCCGCCCCCGCGACGCCGTCGTGGGTGAGGAGTTCGGCCGCACCGGGTACGGCATGCGCTCGTGGGTCATCGACCCCATCGACGGCACCAAGAACTACGTCCGCGGGGTCCCCGTGTGGGCCACTCTCATCGCGCTGATGGAGGAGGGCAAGGTCGTCGTCGGCGTCGTCTCGGCGCCCGCGCTCAGCCGCCGCTGGTGGGCCGCCAGGGAGGGCGGCGCGTGGACCGGGCGCAGCCTGACGAAGGCCGCCCGCTGCCAGGTCTCCTCCGTCGGCCGCCTCGACGACGCGTCGTTCGCCTACTCCGACCTCGCGGAATGGGAGAAGGACAACCGGCTCGACGGCTTCCTCGACCTCACCCGGCAGGTGTGGCGGACGCGCGGCTACGGCGACTTCTGGTCGCACATGATGGTCGCCGAGGGCTCCGTGGACATCTCGGCCGAGCCCGAGCTCTCCCCGTGGGACATGGCCGCGCTCACCGTCATCGTCGAGGAGGCGGGCGGCGCCTGCACCGCGGTCGACGGCACCTCTCCCCTCGACACGGGAAGCATGGTCTGCACGAACGGCCTGCTCCACGGCGAGGTCCTCAAGCGCCTGTCCCGCGGTTAGGACCCGGTCGGCTTCCAACGGCTCCGGGCTCCCGGGCTGTGACACATCAGCCCGGGCCCGGTCGGCCGGAGACCGGCGATCAGCTGGAGACGAGGCGGTAACCCACTCCGCGCACGGTCTGGATCATCCTGTCCTCGTCGTCACCGAGTCTGGCCCGGAGACGCTTGACGTGGACGGCGATCGTGTTCGTCGACATGGTGTCCGCGGAGTGCCACACATTGCGCATGATCTGCTCGCGGGTGACGGTCCGGTTGGCGTTGCGCATCAGATAGTGGAGCAGCTCGAACTCCCGCAGCGGCAGGTGCACGATCCGCCCGGCGACCTTCACCTGATACGCCGTGACGTCCAGTTCGACGTCGCCGATGGTCAACACGGTCCGGTGGGGCCCCTGGCGCCGGAAGGCCGCCTGCACCAGGGGAAGAAGCTCGGGCACACGGTACGGCCTGGCCACACAGGCCGTCGCGCCCGCCTCCAGGGCCTGAAGAGCCTGCTCGGCATCGCTCCCGAAATCGATGCCGAGCAGCACGGGCACGGCTCGGGCGAGCCGTACGGCGCGGACGAAGTCGACCGGGCCGACTATTGGGAGGGAGGCGCAGATCAGCACGGCGTCAGGCCGGAGAGCTCCGGCCTGAAGCAGGGCCTGGGCGCCGTCCGGAACGCCCGTCACGTCGACGCCTTCGGCTTCCAGCGCCACCGCGAGCTTCTGTATCAGACCGGCGTCCGGATCGGCCACCAGGAGCATGGGCGCCGACCGAGTGTCCCCCTCCACTGCGGGTGCCGTCACCCGGATCCTCCAATGCGGTTAACCGAAGCGCCCGGTGATGTAGTCCTCGGTCGCCTTCTTGGTCGGGTTAGTGAAGATCTTCGAGGTCTCGTCCATCTCGACGAGCATGCCGGGCTGACCCTGCGCCGCCAGGTTGAAGAACGCCGTCTTGTCGCTGACCCGGGCGGCCTGCTGCATGTTGTGCGTCACGATGACGATCGTGTACTCCAGCTTCAGCTGGGAGATCAGATCCTCGATCGCGAGGGTGGAGATCGGGTCCAGAGCCGAGCAGGGCTCGTCCATGAGCAGGACCTGCGGACGTACGGCGATCGCCCGCGCGATGCACAGACGCTGCTGCTGTCCGCCGGAGAGGCCGGCGCCGGGCTTGTTGAGCCGGTCCTTGACCTCGTTCCACAGGTTGGCGCCCTTGAGGGACTCCTCGACGATGCCGTCCAGCTCCGACCTGGAGAACCGGCCGTTCAGCCGGAGCCCCGCCGCCACATTGTCGAAGATCGACATGGTGGGGAACGGGTTGGGCCGCTGGAAGACCATTCCGATGGTGCGGCGCACGGACACCGGGTCGATGTTCGGGCCGTAGAGGTCCTCGTCCTCCAGCCGGACCTTGCCTTCGACACGAGCGCCGGGGATCACCTCGTGCATGCGGTTCAGGGTCCGGAGGAAGGTCGACTTGCCGCATCCCGACGGGCCGATGAACGCCGTGACCGCGCGCGGCTCGATCGTCATCGTGATGTCGGCGATCGCCTTGTGCGACCCGTAGTAGGCGTCGAGGTCGGAGACCTCGATCTGCTTGGCCATCTCAGGACCCCCTCTTCGCGGGCGAACGCCACCAGGTGATGAGGCGTGCGACCAGGTTGAGCAGCATGACGATAAGGATCAGGGTCAGCGCCCCGGCCCAGGCGCGGTCGATGGCGGTGTCCGTCGGACGGCCCGCCTGATCGAAGACGTACAGCGGAAGACCCATCTGCGGCCCGTGGAACGGGTCGGTGTTGATGGAGTCGGTGATGAAGACCGTGAGCAGGAGCGGCGCGGTCTCGCCCGCGACACGGGCGACGGCCAGCATGACGCCGGTCACGATGCCGGTGAAGGCGGTGGGCAGGACGACCTTGACGATGGTCCGCCACTTGGGCACGCCCAGCGCGTAGGACGCCTCGCGTAGCTCGTTCGGAACGAGGCGCAGCATCTCCTCGGCGGATCTGACCACCACCGGCATCATCAGGATCGACAGCGCCAGCGCTCCGGCGAAGCCCGAGAAGGACATGCCGAGCACGAGGACCCAGAAGGCCAGGACGAACAGGCCGGAAACGACGGACGGGACGCCGGTCATGACGTCCACGAAGAAGCTGATGATGCGCGAAAGGCGGCCGCCGTTGCCGTACTCCACGAGGTAGACCGCGGTGAGGAGGCCGATCGGGACCGCCACGAGCGACGCCAGGAGCACCTGTTCGAGCGTGCCGATGATCGCGTGGTAGGCGCCTCCGCCAGCGTCCCGGGCGCCGATGTTGCGCATCGAGTGGGTGAGGAACTCCACGTCGAAGCGCTTGAGGCCGTTCTTGACGACCAGCCACAACACCGACAGGAGCGGGATGACCGCGACGGCGAACGCCAGGTAGACGAGGACCTGGACGGCCCGGTCCTTGACTCGCCGTCCGGCCGAAATGGGCTGGATTCCAGTCTGCACGGTCACGCTGCGGCCCTCGCGTACTCCTTGCGCCGGGCGATGACGAGGCGGGCGGCCATGTTCACCAGCAGGGTGATGACGAACAGGACGAGCCCGGACGCGATGAGCGCGCCGCGGCCGACCTCTGTGGCCTCGCCGAAGCCGTTGGCGATGTTGGCGGCGATGCTGTTGCCGTTCGCGCTGAGGATGCGGAACGAGATGTTGAAGGTCGCGGGGAAGATGAGGGCGACGGCGATCGTCTCGCCCATGGCCCGGCCGAGGCCGAGCATCGCGGCGCTGACGACGCCCGGACGCCCGAACGGCAGGACCGCCATCCTGATCATCTCCCAGCGGGTGGCGCCGAGCGCCAGCGCCGCCTCCTCCTGGATCTTCGGCGCCTGCAGGAACACCTCGCGCGAGATCGCGGCGATGATCGGGAGGATCATGATCGCGAGCACGAGTGACGCGGTGAGCATGCTCTTGCCGACCACCTGGTCGCCACCGAAGATCGGGATCCAGGCGAAGTAGGTGTTCAGGAACTTCGAGGGACCCAGCATGAACGGGACCAGGAAGGTGACTCCCCACAGGCCGTAGACGACGCTCGGGACGGCCGCCAGGAGGTCGACCACGTAGCCCAGGAGCGACGCGAGGCGGCGGGGCGCGTAGTGCGAGATGAAGAGCGCCACGCCCACGGCCACCGGCGTGGCGATGATGAGAGCCAGGAATGAGCTCAGGACGGTTCCGAAGGCCAGCGAGCCGATTCCGAACGCGGGCTTGGTGGCATTGGGAGACCAGGTCCGCTCGGTCAGGAAGTGGGCCGTGTTCGCCTGGAGCGCGGGAATGGCCTTGATGATCAGGAAGACCCCGATCGCCGCCATGACCGCCAGCAAGATGACGCCCGCGCCCGTCGAGGCGAACCGGAACGGGCCGTCGCCGCGGCTGCGCCGGAAGGCGGACCGGCGCACGGCCGGCCCGCCTTCGCTGGTACGAAGTGACGTGGCCATCAGGGTTAGGAGATCGCCTCGACAGCGGTGCGGACCTTGGAGACGAGGCTGGCCGGCAGCGGGGCGTAGCCCAGACCGGTCAGAGCCTGCTGACCCGCGTCGCTCGCGGTGTAGGTCAGGAAGGACTTGACCAGCTTGGAGTCGTCGGCCGACAGACCCTTCTCACAGGTGATCTCGTAGGTCACCAGGACGATCGGGTAGGCGCCCGCGGCCTTGGTGGCGTAGTCGATCGAAAGCTTCAGGTCGTTGCCCGTGCCCTTGATCTCGGCGGCCTCGATCGTCTTGGACGCGCTCTCGGGGGTCAGCTCGACGAACTCGCCGGAGCCGTTGGCGACCTTGGCCTTCTGGAGCTGCGAGTTCTCCGCGAAGGAGAGCTCGACGTAGCTGATCGCACCCTCGGTGCCCTTCACCGACGCCGCGATCTGGTCCGAGCCCTTGGCGCCCTGGCCCTGAGCCTCGGCCGGCCACGCCTTCGCGGGCTCGTACGGCCACTCAGCGGTCGCCTTGAGGAACTTGGTGAAGTTCGCGCTGGTGCCCGACTCGTCCGAGCGGTGGAACGCCTGGATCGCGGTCGAGGGCAGCTTGGCGTTGGGGTTGTCCGCCTTGATGGCGGCGTCGTCCCACTTGGTGATCTTGCTGTTGAAGATTCCGCCGATCGTCTTCGGCGAAAGCTGAAGGCCGTCCACACCGGGCAGGTTGTAGACGACGGCGACCGGGCCGGTGACCATCGGCAGGTTGATCGCCTTGCCGGTCTTGCAGCGGGCGTCGGCCTGCGTGGGCTCACCCTTGGTGTCGTCGAGCGCCGAGTCGGAGCCGGCGAAGGCGACAGTGCCCTGAATGAAAGACTGGACGCCAGCGCCGGAGCCGCTGGGCTGGTAGTTGATGCTCACTCCGGGGTTCGAGGACTGGAAGGACTTCTTCCACTCCGCGATCGCGTTCGCCTGAGCCGAGGAGCCGGCGGCGTTGATGGTGCCCTTGAGGCTGCCGTCGCCCTGCGGTGCTGCGCTGGATCCCCCACCAGCGTTGTCGTCGGTGCCGCACGCAGCGAGCGAGAGCACGCCGGCGATGGCGGCTACGGCGAGCCGGCCTGCATACTTCACGGTTGTTCCTCCCAGTTGTCTCTCAACATGAGGGACGGTAGGGAGCAAAGATGACCTAATCCCCTGTTAAAGGTGAACGAGTAGTGAACGCACCGGGTCGCTCTTGTAGTGATCGTCCAAGATAACGAGCAGGTCACGCCGGGTATGGGAGAGCATTGGTTCATGAAGCGCGTATGTCTGGTCTGCATGGGGAACATCTGCCGCTCGCCGATGGCGGAGGTGGTGCTGCGGCGCACGCTTGAAGACAGGGGGCTCGATGTCGTGGTGGACAGCGCCGGCACCGGCGGCTGGCACGCGGGCGACCCCATGGACGAACGGGCTCTCAAGGCCCTCGCCGAGAACGGCTACGACGGGTCCAGCCACCGTGCCCGACAGTTCGACCCGGCCTGGTTCGCCGAGCGTGACCTGATCCTCGTGATGGACCGGGACAACCTCCGCGCCGTGCGCCGGATCGCCCCACCCTGGGCCGACGTACGCCTGTTCCGCTCCTTCGATCCGGCCGCGCCTGAAGGGGCCGAGGTCCCCGATCCTTACTACGGCGGCCCCGAAGGCTTCGCCGAGGTGCTCCGCATGGTCAAGGCCGCGTCCGAGGGATTGGCGAAGCATCTTGAAGCTCATTAGGGATCTCGGCACGAGCCACGCGTGGACCCTCCACGAAGCCCGGCTCAGCGACGGCCGGAGAGCATTCGTCAAAAGAGCTGGAATCGGGATGCCGGCTGACGAGCCTGAGGAGGTCGCGACGCAGGGGTTCGGGAGTGCCGACGTCAGGCGTGCCGGCTTCGCGAGTGCCGGCTTCGCCGCCGAAGCGGCGGGGCTCCGCTGGCTGGCCGAGCCGGAGGCTGTGGCCGTACCCGAGGTCATCGACGCGGACCGCGCCCTTCTCGTGCTTGAGTGGATCGAGACCGGGCCTGCGACCGCCGCGGCGGCGGAACGGTTCGGACGTGAACTGGCCGCCCTCCACGCGGCTGGCGCGGCTGGGTTCGGAGCGCCGTGGCCGGGCTTCATCGCCGAGCTGCCCATGGACAACGCGCCCGCCCCAGACTGGCCGTCGTTCTACGTGTCCCGCAGGGTCCTGCCATTCGTACGGCTCGCGCGTGACAGCGGCCGGCTGTCCTCAGTCGACGTCGAACTGATCGAAGAGGCCTGTGCGTACGTTCCGGAGATAGCTGGACCGGCCGAGCCGCCCAGCCGTATTCACGGCGACCTCTGGAACGGCAACCTCCTCTGGACCGCCACGCCTTCCCAGGACGAGTCGCGCGTCGTGCTCATCGACCCGGCGGCCCACGGCGGCCATCGCGAGACCGACCTGGCGATGATGGCACTCTTCGGCGCGCCCCACCTCGGGACGATCCTCGGCGCCTACCGCGAGGCCGCTCCGCTGGCCGACGGCTGGCGCGAGCGCGTCCCGCTGCACCAGCTCCATCCGCTGGCCGTGCACGTCTGCCTGTACGGCGAGGCGTACCGGGGAAGCCTGCTCACCGCAGCCTCCGAGGTCCTCGCCCGATGAGACCGGTCTCTTTTGCGGGTATGGGGCGTTCGCGGTGCTGAAACAAGGCCGTCCGCGGGTGTCGGCGGGGTGTCGGCGCTGGCGTGATGCCGGACCGGTCTTTCTCTAGCTATGGGCGCGGGCGCGATCCCGGAACGATATCGGCCGTCGGCGTGACGGCGGGCGCGATGGTGGCACCGGCCATTCCGTGGATGTCGGCATTGGCGTGATGCCTTCACCGTGCTTTCCTCGGGCATACGGGCGGGCACGATGCCGCCACGGGGCTGTCCGTCGGTGTGGGGGCGAGCGCGATGGTGGCACCGGCCATTCCGTGGATGTCGGCATTGGCGTGATGCCGGCAGGGTGCTGTCCGTAGGCGCGGTGTCGGGCGGGTGTTCCGGCCGGCCGTGATAGTTGCGGTCTGGTGAGGCCGCGTTCGCGGCCCTTCGCGGGCGCGGTGGTCTCTGGCACGGTCTTACGCCGGCCTTCACACCCACCCGCCCCCGCGCCAAACTGCCCCACCGCACCCGGTCCGCCGTCCTATTGCCGCCGCACCCGCTGCCCTTTTGCCGCCGCCCTCGGGCCGAGCTTCCCCGCCGCACCGGGTCCGCCGTCCCCGGGCCGACCTGCCCGCTCCCCTCTCCTTGCGCAACCGGCACCCGCGCCGACCTCTCCCGCTGCCTCCACCCCACCCGCCCCGCCGTACCCGCCCCGCCGTACCCGCCCCGCCGTACCCGCGTCGGCGTGCCCGCTCCCCGGCATGGCGGCCTCCGGCCTCACGACCCCCGCGTGCCCTGGCGCGGCAGGACAGGAAACCGGGCAACAAAGCAGTCGATCATGACGATAGTGCTGCTAAACAGCCGCGAGACAGCACTAACGTCATGATCGAACCGTTGGGCCAACGAAAAAGGGGCCCGGAAACAGAGAAAGCCACCCCTGTCGGGGTGGCTTCCTCAAACGATTGTCCGGCGGTGTCCTACTCTCCCACACCGTCCCCGGTGCAGTACCATCGG